>JAHYIW010000008.1 GCA_019429445.1 Desulfuromonadaceae bacterium | reverse complement strand
TCGGCAGAAGAAAACTCCACGGCAGTAAATGGTTTCAGATTTGAGCAGTGCGGATCCGGAGCGAGCACGCCCCGGCAATCTCGTGGCATGCTTGCGTCGGCACATGCAAAGGGGACTAAACTGTTACGGCTTTTTCCGCTTTTTCGATTTTTATCGTCTGCGAAAGTTGAGATGTATAAGGATATTTTTCAGCCGCGGGCGTTACTGCGCACGCTCACCCTTCTTTTCTCTGCAAGCGGGATGTTCCACCGGCAATGAAAAATTGAAGGTTGTCCCCTCATCCTCATTTGAAACGAACCAGACTTCACCTTTCAAATACTTCTCGCCAAACAATTTCATGCTGTAGGTGCCGATGCCGCGCCCTTCCCCTTTGGTAGAAAAGGAGCGCTGAAATAACTGCAACTGAACCGATTGCGGAATATGACCGGGGTTATGGACACTAAAGATGACCCGCGACGGTTCGTCCTGGTAACAGGCGAGGCGGATTTCATCGCCCGATGATGTTGCTTCGAGGGCATTCTTCAGCATATTGCCGAGCACCCGCAACAGCAGCGTCCGGTCGGTCAACATCCCGACGATTTCCGAACGTATGTCGACGACAACCTTGCGGTCTTGCCACTGCGCATGTTCACAAAACATCTTCATGGTATCGCCAAGTACCGTCAGCGATTCGATGATTGCAATGTTGAGCGACAGTTCACCTCTTTCCGCCTGCAACAGCCGTCGGTGCGCGGCAATTTCTTCGCACAGTTCCTTGCCCGAAGTCTGAATAATTTTACAATATTCCGCCAGCACAGCGGTATCCTTGACCTCATTGAGAACTTCCGAATAACACATGATGATGTTCAGATGGTTATTGAGATCATGGAAAAAGGTCTGTTCCAGCGCCTCGCGTCTTTTTTTGTCGCTGATGTCATAAAGGCTGAAGACGGTGAAGTTCTTGCCCGAATGTTGATAGGGACTCGCCTGGACGCGAAACTCATAAGCCTCACCGTCCCTGGTCAAGAGTCGGCATTCGTGCCCGGCCGTCGGGGTCTGGCCCTGAAATTCAAGGAGCGTTCTCAGCGCGCCACATTCCTGGCAGTGTGCCGAACTACCACAACCGCCGACGTTACGGTCGGAGTTGACGCAGCCGAAAAGTTCGCCAGGACGTTTGCCGAGGATATCGTCATCACTCGTCACACCGAGCAGGGTGAGCAACCGCCGATTGCTGAAAACAATCTGTCTTTGCTGATTGAGGATCAAAACGATGCAAGGGACAATTTCAGTCAATCGGCTGGAAAATTCGGCATTGGCCAACAGCTCGGCATCGGCGCAGATGCTTTCTATGTCGGCCCGCGCAGTCAGGTCGACCCGGCTTTCTGCTACATTCATCTCAATCTCCATAAGTGCAGCGTTGAACTAAGGGCGGTAAAAGCTCAAATCTGACTCATCGGCGGCAGAGGTGTCAAGACTTTTTCGACCGAAACGTGCCGGTAAGGTTAGCGGTACGAGTGACGGAAACGGGGAAGTTTGCCCCCAACTCTGAATACATTTTGCCAAGTCCGGGCAGACGGTGGTACTATTCATTGCATTCTCCTCGCAGCTGGGTAACGATGCAACGGTACCTTGAGCATCCGGCGTTGCATGACACACTTCTCGTCAAGCGGACTTTGCCGCAAGAGCTTTCAATGATGACGATGACACCCAAAGTCAAATACTGGATTTTTCTGTTCGGGATTACATTGATCCTTTTTGGGGTCATTCTCGGAGCCTTTTATAGTTCGTGGATTTTGCTCGACGCTGAGGAACAGTCTTTGGTCGGGGAACTTTCGGGAAAACTGTTGCGCTTTCCGATTCTCGCCGCATTTCTCCTGGTGTTCCTGATCGGCGGTATGGTCAGCCTGCTTTTTCGTCACTACATTATCCCGATCCTTCAGCTCGGTGAAGAAACCCGCCTGATTTCCGTTGCCAACCCCGGTTACCGCATCAAACCGCGCGGAGCCAAAGAACTCCAGCATCTGACAGCGATCATCAATGAATCAGCCGTCGCCTTCGAAGTCCTGCAAGCGGAAGTCAAAGCCAAGATCGATCGTGGCCGTGCGCAACTGCATGCCGAACGGAACCGTCTGGCGGCGTTGATGACAGAATTGCCCAACGGCGTACTGGTGTGCAACAAGGACGGGCAGGTGCTGCTCTACAATCCGCAGGCGCAGAAACTGTTACAGCAACCTGATAAATTGATCGGGCTGGGGCGTTCGGTCTTTGCCGTAATCGATCGGGAAGCCATTGTTCATGCGCTGAGCACCCTGCAGCAGAATATCGCGAATGAGCAGCAGAATCCGGTCACGACCTTCATGCTGTCGATACGTGACGGTCTCTGTCTGCGGATCATCATGGTTCCGGTCTTTACCGAAGGGGAGATCCGCGAGATTTCCGGTTTTGTCCTCACCCTGGAGAATATGACCCATCAGCTTGATTTGGAGTTGCGCCGCGATTCCATGATACAGACGTTAACCGAATCGATGCGCTTTTCGACCCAGGAAATTCGTGAAGCGATTTCCAGTATCCTGCGGCGGCCAGATATGCCGCCGGAAGAACTGGGCGCGCGGCGTAAAGTCATCGATCGGGCGTCGCTGGCGATCGAGGATCAACTTGAACAGGCACGCAGCGAATATCTGCAAAGCATCCTCGGCGAAACGGCCATCGATGAGGTTCTCGGCGACTACCTGATTGAAATGCTGTCCCGGCAGTTTCGCGGGCGGTTGCGGGTCGATGTCCACACCCAGGTCGATCCGGAACTCTGGTTTCGCGTCGACAGCTTCGCCCTTACCCAAGGGCTGGCGCAATTGGCGAACTGCCTGCAAAGCTGCTCACCCCTGACGGGGGTCAAGCTCGCGCTGGCCGCACGGGGCGAACGCGAGGCTGAACTCAGCATCTTCTGGATCAACTGCCTGCTCGCCGAAGAGACGGTACGCGACTGGCAGTCACGCCCCTTGATCAGTGATGCCCGTGGCCGCCTGGTGTCGATCGGCGAGCTGTTGACCAACAGCGGCGGCACGATCGATATTCTGCTCGACGAAGCCGCCAGTTGCCGTGGGGTTTGTGTCACTTTGCCGCAAGCCGTGCACGACAGCGGTCGGGTGACCGTGGGACGCGGCCCGGAACAACGCCCGGTGAATTACGAGTTCGATCTCTTTCAGGCTGAAACCTGGAAGGAGTACGGGCAGCGACCGCTACGCAAATTGACGTTTGTGGTGTTCGATACCGAGACCACCGGGCTCAACCCGTCCCAGGGGGATGAAATCATCCAGATCGGCGCGGTACGGATCGTCAATGGCCGCATCCTGCATAACGAGAATATCGATCAATTGGTCGATCCACAGCGCCACGTTCCGGCGCAGTCGGTGGCGGTGCACGGCATTCCACCGGAAGCGCTGCGTGGTCAGCCGACGATCGACAAAGTGTTGCCAATCTTTTATTATTTTTGCGAAGATTCTGTGCTGATCGCGCATAACGCGGCGTTCGATATGCGTTTGCTGGAACTGAAGGAGGAGCTGACCGGCATCAAGTTTGACCATCCGGTCCTCGACACCATGCTCCTCGGCTGGGCAGTACAACCGAATCAGGACTCCCAGTCCCTCGACGAAATGGCTCGCCGTCTCAATGTTGAAGTGATCGGTCGCCACACCGCGCTGGGGGACGCACTGGTCACCGCTGAAATTTTCGTCCGTCTTTTGCCCCTGCTCGAAGAACGGGGGATCTTCACTCTTGAGGATGCCATGCAGGCATCACTCAAATCTCCGCTGGCGCGCCTTACCTACTGACGCGCGCCTTTTCCTCCCGCAGCTCAAGCGTATCGTTAAATCCTGATAAAATCTGTTATAGTTTACTTGAACGTTATTACCAACAGTGTGACGCGTGTTGCGTTTTTCCGGAAAGGAGATAGCGATGGACAGATATCTTGCGGGTGGTTTGTTTCTGGCGGTGTTTTTCACCACGCCCGCTGCCGCAGCACTCAAGGTTTTTTCAATTGCCGAAGGAACGTTTGTCATGAGCGAAAAAGTCGTCAAAAGCGAGCAGGAGTGGCGGGCGCAACTGAGCCCGGCGCAGTACCACATCTTACGCGAAAAAGGGACGGAAAAGGCCTTTTCGGGGGCGTATCATGCGCAGCACGAGGAGGGGATTTATCGTTGCGCCGGGTGTGGTCTTGATCTGTTCAGTGCCACACAGAAATATGATTCCGGGACCGGCTGGCCGAGCTATTATGCCCCGGTCGCTGCCGAGAACGTCCGTTTTGCGGAAGATCGCAAGTTTTTCATGGTGCGCACCGAAGTTCTTTGTGCCCGCTGTGACGGCCATCTCGGTCATGTCTTCGGTGACGGACCGGCACCAACCGGAAAACGCTACTGTATTAACGCGGCAGCGTTGACTTTTGTGCCGACACCACGTTGAGTGTCTGTCGCGAAAAGCGAGGTGATCGTTTCACCATCATCTTTCTGCCAGCCATGGAGCACAACAAGGTGCATGTTTTCTCCGCAGGTGAAAGATAAAATATCGTTTAGCGGATAATCAAATTAGGTAATTCGTCAGTGTCGTCTGTTTTGATCGGAAAATGTTCGGCAAGAAGGTCGCCGCACGTTTCAATCGCGGCACAGAGCGCCGCGCACGTTTCCCCGCGATGAATGCCGGCAACGATGGTCTGCACGATCCCGTCCCAGGCGTGAGCCGGAACCACAGCGTTGATGCCGCGATCCGCCAGAACCTGAACGCGACGTTCAAACAGGGAAACAAGGATGAGGATACCGGTTTCATCGCGGGTGCGATGGAGGCCATGTTCAAGAAAAGCAATTGCCGCCATTTCTTCGACTTCCGCGCTGATTTCCTGCGGAAGAACAAGGCGACGACGCAGTGCCGGGAGGTGACGGATCAGCCCTTTGAAGGGGAAATAGCCAAGGGCAAAGAGCCACAGGAAATGCCAGAGCGATTCACCCAAAAAAGCCCAACTGAGGGTGACCGCGGTCGCTAGTGAAAAGAGTCCCGCGCCAAGAATTTCGGCGCGCGGGTAGGTGTAGGATTCAGCGACCACCAGCGGCACAATTTCGCCACTGGTCCGTTTCTCGACTCGCTGGACAGTCGTCTCGATCCGTTCTTGTTCTGCGCGGGTGAAGAAATCTTTTGCTGTCATGATACGAAACCTTTGTCCTTGTGGTTCGTCGGTTGCAAATGCAAGAGGATCTTTCCGACCGATGTTCTCACCAGCCGCCGGAGGCACCGCCGCCGCCGAACCCGCCGCCACCGCCGCTGAAACCACCACCGCCGCCAAAGCCGCCGCCAAAGCCGCCGCCACCGAAACCACCACCCATCCACACGCCGCTGTGACGTCCCCGCCGTCCGCCTCGCCCGCCGCCAAGCAACAGCAAACCGGGCCCGAGAAAGAGGAGCAGAGCCAATGTCCCCCACGGGTTGCGTTTTTTCTTCTGCGCCGCTTTTCCGCTCCCCTGGTATTCACCGCGCACCGCTTCGGCCATACTCGTCACCCCGGCGATGACACCACTCTCAAAATCTCCGGCCTTGAAGTAAGGGGTGATTTCCAGATCAACGATGCGTCCGGCGAGCAGGTCGGTAAGCTTTCCTTCGAGTCCATAGCCGACCTCGATCCGTAGCTGGCGCTCGGCCTTGGCAATCAGCAGCAAGGCACCGTTATCTTTATCCTTTTGTCCGATCTGCCACTTCTCGGCAACGCGCAGACTGTATTCATACAGCGCTTCACCTTCGAGGGATGGAATCGTCAGCACCACCAGTTGGGTCGAGTCACTTGCCTCGAAAGTGCGCAGAAAACGCTCAATCTTCAGCTCCGTTGCTGGAGAAATCAGCTCTGCAAGGTCGTTCACATAGCCGCTATGCGGCGGTACATCAAGGGCCACCGCCGCGAGCGGCACGAGCAGGAAGAGGCCAGCTGACAACAGCGCGTTTCGGGTGAAACGACGCAGCTCCATTTAAAACTTCACCGCAGGCGCTGTTTCGGCCCCTGCCGTCGCCTTGAACGGTTCCTTGCGTTCCAGATGGAGCAGGAAATTATTGGTCAGGTTGTTGGGAAAGGAGCGGATGAAACTGTTAAAGGTTTGCACCGCCTGGTTGTAGCGCTGGCGAGCAACGTTGATCCGGTTTTCAGTCCCTTCAAGCTGGTGTTGCAGATCGAGGAAATTCTGGTTGGCTTTCAGGTCGGGGTAGCGCTCGGCCACCACCAATAGCCGCGAGAGGGCTCCGGAAAGAGCGCCTTGCGCCTGCTGAAACTGCTGCATCTTCGCCGGATCGGAAAGGTCACCCGGATTGATCTGGGTTTGACCGACACTGGCGCGCGCCGTGGTAACCGATTGCAACGTCTCCTGCTCGTGCGCGGCATACCCCTTGACCGTTTCGACCAGATTGGGAATCAGGTCAGCGCGGCGCTGGTAGGTCGCTTCAACATTGGCCCAGGCCGCAAAAACACCCTCCTCGTTCTTCTGGATCTGATTGTAACCGCAGCCGCCAAGGGCGGGCAAGATAACGAGGACGGCGAGCACTAACATGGACAGGCGTTTCAACATGGCGTGATGGCTCCTTCAGGAAAGAAATAGCTCAAGGGAATGATCGATGAAAGGCACCGCTGACAGAGGTCAGTATAGTCACCCCGCCGTGGATTGTAAAGCGGTCTCCCCGGAGGAAAACTTTTCCAGCGTCCGATCTTTCTCTTCCCACAGCTGGTAGATCCAGCTCTGGAGCAGACCGCGAAACTCCTTGTCACTGCCGTAGTTACGTCCGCGCAGCTCCGGCGGAATCTCCCGCTGATTAATGTGTACGCTGACCTGACCGTAATCGCCGCGCAGCAGAGCCAGCATCCCCGGCACTTTCCCCTGGTAGTGGATCGTCAAGTCCACCAGGGAATGGAGTTCTTTCCCCATCACGTCAAGCACCAGTCCGGTGCCGGCCACCTTCGGCTTGAGCAGGTGTGTGAAGGGGGAGTTTTGTTGCTGATGCTTTTCTGCGGTGAAGCGGGTGCCCTCCATAAAATTGAAGATCGCTACCGGTCGGTCGCGAAATTTACGGCAGGCGTTGTGGGCAGTTTCCAGATCTTTGCCGAGTTTTTTCGGATTTTTTTTCAGCTGTTCCCGGTTGTAACGTTTCATGAAAGGGAAATCGAGCGCCCACCAGCACAGCCCGACTACCGGCACCCAGAGCAGTTCCTGTTTGAGAAAAAACTTCATCTGTGGCAGCTGTCGGTTGAGCAACGACTGGACAATAAAGATGTCCGCCCACGCCTGATGATTGCAGGTCACCAGGCACCAGCGATCCTTGCACAGGGGCGCTCCATGATAGCTGACCTTTTCGGGGCCGCGCAGCCACAGGCGGTTGCCGCTGATCCAGGCGCACTGAATGGTGTCAAGGACATGATTGCAAGCGGTGCGCCAGCTGTGCAGTGGAATCAGCAGCTTGAGCAAGGCGAAGAAAAATAACGGCACGCAGATCACAGCAGTATTGAGGACCAGCAGCAGTCCGGCAAACAGACCACGAAGGTAAGAAAGCGTCTTTAGCATGTCACGACAACCTGTCGAGGATAGCCGGGTGGAACCCGCTATGTGCCTCAGTTGAGCGGTTTTTTGCGGACTTCCAGTAATTCAACGTCAAAGTGCAAATCTTTCCCCGCCAGGGGGTGGTTGCCGTCAATCGTCACGGTTTCATCTGACAAACCGGTAATCAGAACCAGAAAAGGGTGCCCTTCTTCCGGCGTCACTTCGAGCTGATGCCCGACCAGCAACGTGACTTCGGCAGGGATAAGGGCGCGATCCACTTCCTCGACCAGCGCGGACTTATGCACCCCGTAGGCCTCTTCCGGAGGGATGGCAAGAGTCTTTTTTTCGCCCTGAAACATGTCGCACACGCCACGTTCAAACCCGGCGATGACTTCGCCTTTGCCAATCTGGAAGAGTAGCGGACGGTCTTCGGGGGATTTATCAAAGATGGTACCGTCGGTCAGTTTTCCGACATAGTGAACCTTGACGGTATCCCCCTCTACAGCTCTAATCATCGGTCAGATCCTTTCTCCCTGAAAGCGGCTTGCCGCTCACCATGCAGGGGCAGCGCAAATTTCTCCCGTTGATACCGTTTTCTGGCGATACTGTCAACCTCTGCCAGATTTTTATTTTAGTGTAGATACGACAAAACCCGCCAGAGCGGGTTTTGTCAGCCAAGATGGATTGAACTCAGTCATTGACGTGCAGTACCGATTGTTGTTTGCCAAGGCAGAGCGGACAGCGAAATACCCTGGTGTCGTGCCACCAGGGCTCGGGTCCCCAGTAGTGCGGGTTTTCAATGCAGTCAAGATGTTCTACAGCGTTAAAGTTGACGGCTGTGTCACATTGAGAACAGAATAACCAAACTTTTCCCGCTGCACAGGTTTGTAAAAATTCGCCAGGATTACCCATCGGTCTCTCTGCTGCTTATTTTGTCAGCCAGTCCGCCAGATTACGGGCCAGTTGCAGGTTATTGCCGGTCAGGTAGCGATTCTGAAAAATCGCGTCATCACCGAAGACGAGGAACTCGCCCGCGCCGATCCGGCCTGAAATGACCACGGCAAAGCTCTGCCGGACATCCTGGGCGTCAAATTGGCCGCTGCGGTTCAGATCGACCCAGGCCTGCGGCCCGGTTTCCGCTTCGGCGCGCGTATTACCGCCGACCGGCAACAGCGGCCATGAGCCGTAAAGATCGAACCATTCAATGGCGGAGAATACCGGATGCGTTCCCAACTGTGCGACTGAAAAGTTCAGCGGGTTGCCGTCAAGCAGCGCCTCATTTTCACGCACCACGCCGTTAGCGACATTCACGCCAAGACGCTCCAGCAGGTGCGCCGCAGGCGGTCCGATATGGAGCATGATGGCCAGACGACCACCCTTTTCAACAAACTTGAAGAGCGTTTCCACTTCGGCATCACTGTAGGGGGAAAACGGACCGGAGATCACCAGTGCCCGTGCTGTGGACAGGGCGGCATCGTCAAACGGGGCTCTTTGTGCGCGCGGCACACCGCGACCGGCCTCATCAAACAGCCGGGCAAACGTTGACAGGTCAAGATCACCTTTACCGGCAATAGTGAACATTTGCCCGTGCCCCTGATCAAATAAAACCTGGGGTTGCGCGGCGCTGACCGGTGTGGTCAGGGAAAAGAGGAGTGTGCCAAGAAGAAGGGTTGCGTGCAGGGTGCGGAAGAAATATAGCATAAAAGTGCCTCCATGTGGATGAATGTTTCTGTATGTGAGATATATAACCGGACAAGTTATAAATGTCCAGTAAAAAGAGGCCGACCAATAAAGTCAGCAGGATCAAAGGTGATGGCGTCGCAAAAAATCCGCCCAGCTGCGTTACGCTGCTTTTTCAGGACCTCGACCTGCCTGATGTAGGTCTTCGCCCCTGAAAAACCATCAGGCATTGTAGGACTAAATTTTTGCTTAGCCATCCCATGAGTTTTTTTGAGGACATCAAAGTTAAGTTGGTAGTGATGTCTTCCCTGGGTTTGAGCAGAAAAAAAGAGCGGGCCTGTACAGCCCGCTCGGTATGCTGAATTTTCAATCAACCGATCAGTCCATCGAATAACCGATGCGGAACCCACCCCAATGGCGCCCCTTGACATAGACCGGGGCAGAGATATCCCACATTTTTTCTCCGGTATCGCGGTGATAAACCTGAGTGAGGATCTCCTCCTTATTTTGTGCCGCCTTGATTCCGACCGGATCGTTAAAGATCCGTTTGGTCCGGTTTGCCAACACATCTTTGGCGCGGTCGCCAGTCAACGGCTGTGTAAATTTTGAATTATGGGTCGGCAGATAACCGTTGCGATCAACCAGGACGGCGTAGACCACATGGTCATCCTTCAGGTAGGCATCCTCAATATCCTGAATCATCTTATCGAGAAACGTGTCGTAACGGGTGTGATACTTTTGCGGATCGGTATGCGGAATCGGCTGATAGTCTGCATCAAACAGATCCTCGATCCGGAACCGTCCTGAATCGATCGCTTGCTCAAGAATCCGCTGCATGACTGTCGCCCCGCCGGCGGCGGCGACCGTCCCTTTGTCCTGGATATCGGTCTCCATCAGGTCGCGTAACGACTCAGCCAGCAGGAGCAACTCGTTTGTTGCCCGCTCCGTCTCCTGGGCTCCGGTGGCCACCTGGGTCGCGACGTCACGCACCTCAAAAATTGTTTCCGCCATCTGCTCACAGGCGGTGGTCTGCTGCTGGGTTGACAGCTTGATTTCACTTGCCGCGCTGGCGGTATCGTGGACCATCTGGGTAATCCGCGCCAGTTCCTCGGCAACATTCGTCACCAGATTGCTGGCCCGGTCAACATCCTTGGTGCCGTCTTCGGTCAACATGATGGTCGCGTTCGTTGCTTTCTGGATTTGTTCGATCAGTCCTTTGATCTGGGTCGTCGCGTCGGCGGTGCGTTCCGCCAGACGTTTAACTTCGTTGGCGACAATAGAGAAGCGCTTGCCTGCTTCCCCGGCTCCGGCGGCTTCGATTGCCGCATTCAGTGACAACAGATTGGTCTGATCGGAAATCTCATCAATAATGTCGACGATGCCACCGATTTTCTGGGAGTTTTCACCGAGCTGCAGCATCGCTGTGGCGATTGCCTGTACCTGATGTTTAAGCTGGTTCATGCCGTCGATGGCATTTTCCGTCGCCACCGTTCCGTTGAGACTGACGGAGGAGGTCTGTTCCGCCAACGCTTCGACGCGCAGAGCATTGTCGGCGACTTGCTTGGCGGTAATCGCGATTTCTTCGGAGGTTGTTGTTGCCTGCTGCACGGCACTGGACTGTTCTGTCGCGCCGGAAGCTTGCTGCGTCGAAATCGCCATCATCTCGTTCGCCCCCGAGGAGAGTTGCTGGATCGCTTCCTTGACGCGCTCGAAAAGACGATTGCTCTTTTCGATTTCCCCCTCAAGGTTTCTGACAATGACCTGCGTCATCTGGTTGAACGATCGTGACAGCTGACCAACCTCGTCAAGTGATGAAATCTCGATGGTCTCACCGAACTGTCCGGTGGCGAACTTGTCGGCAATCATTGTCAGTCGCTTGAGCGGGCGGGTAAATTGCGCGACCACCAGGTAAATCGTCAGCGCGGCGATGAGCAGCATGGCGAGCATGGTCAAGGCAATATCATCGCGCAGGGCGTCGATCGCCAGTTCGGTTTGCTGCATCGAGAAACCGATGCGGAACGCCCCCCAGTGTTGGCCACGAACATAGACCGGTGCGGAAACATCCCACATTTTTTCACCGGTATCACGCTGATAGATTTGCAGCAGGTAGCTGTTGCCATCCTCATTGTTGTAACGCGCTGCTTTCAATCCGACCGGGTCATCGAACATCCGCTTGGTGCGATTGCCGACAACATCTTTCTTCTTGTCGCCCGTCAATGGCTGCGAATATCGGGAGTTGTGCGTTGGCAGATAACCGTTGACGTCGACCAGGACTGCGAAAACAACCATCGAATCTTTTTCGACAAAAGTGTCTTCAAAAGGCAGAATGGTCGTGTCGAACAATTGGTCATAGTCGGTTGAAAATTTGGGGGGGTCGGCATTGGCCAACGGACCACTTTCTATTTTTTGATAGTTGGTATCGAACAGCTCCTCTGTGGACAACCGCTTCGTCTCCAGAAACGATTCCAGATAACCTTCCAGCCCCTTTGCACCGACCATCGCCATCGAACTGGCCTTGACCAGCAGTTCCTTTTCAAGTGCCTGAGCGCGCCGTTGCACGATCAGGTAAGAGGAAACCGCCATAATGATCGCCAGGACAAAAATCAGGGCGATAACAATTTTTGCGGACATCCTCCGTTGAATAATTTTCAGCATATAAACCTCCGCACGCCGGGAAAACCCGCAACGTGAACAATGGGAATATTTAACTTTCGGCGAGATTATAAAACATAGTTTTAGGAAATGCAATTACCATCATGCTGAAAAGCCGCATTCCGGTCGCCCGCCAGCTGGCGGGCGACCGGAATCTTTCCCTTTTGTTCTAAACCCTGCTAAGCTAACATCCGCAGAAAATCATCTGTCTGGACGGAATCGGCATGACGAAACTCGGTCTCATCTACCTGCTGCTGATCGGCGCGATCTATCTGGTCTGCTGGCGTAAATCTCCTGATAAAACCATCTCCAGCCTGCGCACCGGAGCGACCGCACTGGTGAAGTTGCTCCCTTTGTTGCTGGCGATCTTCGCGCTGGTCGGACTGCTCCAGGAATTTGTTCCCCAGCGGTTGATTGAGGAACAGCTCGGCGCTACCGGCGGCTGGCACTCGGTATTGATCGGCGGCGGTCTTGGCGCTATTGCCATGGGACCGCCGGTCGCGGCATTCCCCCTGGCCGGGTCTTTGCTGAACGCGGGAGCCCTGCCGGCAGCGGTTGCGGCCTTTATTGTCGCCTGGGTTTCGGTCGGCATCATTTCTTTGCCGTTCGAGATCACCATCTTCGGTGTCCGCTATGCCTTGCTGCGCAACGGCCTGACTTTTCTGACCGCGCTGCTGATCGGTTGGCTGATCGGGATGGTGATATGAAGCGGGGCCGCCAGCGCCCGGCACTGACCCTTGGTGCATCGGTGCGCGCCCACTGGTTGCCGTTTCTGACCGGTATCCTCTATCTGGGCGCATTGCTGTACGCTCCGCAGCGTGCGCTGCGCGCCCTGACCTCGGGGGGGACGTTGCTGCTGTCGGTGGCGCTGATCATTGTCGCGGTGATCGGCCTGATCGGCCTGCTTCAGGTCTGGATCAGCAAGGACGCTGTTGCGCGTCTGCTCGGTACGGACAGCGGCTGGATGGCGCTGTTGCTTTCGGCTTTTTGCGGTATGATCCTGATCGGGCCCCCGTATCTGATCTTTCCGTTGTTACAAGCGATCCGCAAGGCGGGTGCCCGCTGGGCAGTGATCACGACGGTTCTCTCGACGTACGCCGTCAAGTTGCAGATGATTCCGCTGGAAAGCAGCTTTCTCGGCTGGCGTTTTTCTTTGGCCCGGTCATTATTAACCGTCGCGCTGGCCATTCCGCTGGGACTGTTGATTGAAGCGTTGATGGAGAAAACTCCGAGAACAGCTGTCAAGGCTGAATAAACCGGTAAACCATGCCGCTTCGAGAGCCTGCGCGAAAAAACTTGTGCACAGTAAGCGGCTGGTGTGGTTTGACTTTTACATTCTCCTGATCCGAAATCAATTCACAACAGGAGCTTTTTGTGCCAGCATCGGAAGGATTATGGATCCGCTGAACTTCATTGATACGCATGTCCATCTTGACCGCTGTCAAGGTGACCTGGCAGCGGCTCGTGCCGCCGGAACCGGGCGGTTTGTCGTGCCTGGGGTAACGGCTTCCCGCTGGGCAAAGCTTGATGCTCTGGCACGCCAACACCGTGATGTATCCCTCGCTTTTGGGCTGCATCCCCAGGCGGCAGCGGAATGGAGTCCGGCGATTGCACACCGCCTGACGGAGTTGTTGCAACGACCGCAAACAATTGCGGTCGGAGAGATCGGTCTTGATGCTGAAGCCACGACGTCAACTGCGTTGCAGGAAGAGGTTTTTTGTGTGCAACTGCGGTTGGCGATCAACTTGCGACTGCCGGTCCTGATTCACTGCCGACACCGCAGCGGCCGGATCATCGAAATTTTGACGGAGGAAGGGGCCGAGCGGGTCGGAGGAATCATGCATGCCTTTAGCGGCAGTATTGAAAGCGCACGGCGATTGATCAAGCTCGGGTTTGCCCTCGGCATCGGTGGAGTGTTGACCTGGCCGAACGCCCGGCGGGTTGCAACAGTGGTTGAAATTGTGCCGGATGAAGCGCTGGTGCTTGAAACCGATGCGCCCGATCTCGCGCCTTATCCCCATCGTGGAACCCCGAATCGCCCGGAATATCTGCCGCTGATTGCGGCGCGACTGGCGGTACTGCGTGACTGGAGCCTGGCGCAGACCGCCCGGACGACAACGGCCAATGCCCGCCGCGTTTTACGCCTTGAACACTGAAGGGGAGAAAGCTGGATGACCGATCAACACAGTTTGTCACGGATGCGTCTCTTGACCGGCAAAGAGGGCTTGGCGCAATTACAGGCAGCCTCGGTGGCGGTTTTCGGTATTGGCGGCGTTGGCAGTTACGCTGTCGAGGCGCTGGCCCGCGCCGGGATCGGCAACTTGCAGCTGGTCGATTTCGATGACATCTGCATCACCAACATCAATCGGCAGATTCATGCCTTGTACAACACGATCGGTCGCGCCAAGGTCGAGGTCATGGCGGAACGTTGTCGGGAAATTAATCCGGCGATCAATGTTGTTGCGCGCAAAGCGTTTTATTCCGCTGAAACCGCGGCGGAATTATTGCATCAACGATTTGATTATGTGCTCGACTGCATCGATCACATTACGGCCAAACTCCACCTGATTGCGACCTGCAAGGGCCGCGACTTGCCGATCATTGCTTCGATGGGAGCGGCCAACAAGTTTGATCCGACGGCGATCAAGGTTGCTGATCTGGCGGACACCACCCGCTGTCGCCTGGCGCGAATCATGCGCCGCGAACTGCGCAGGCGCGGGATTGAGTCGGGCGTCCGGGTCGTCTATTCGACAGAAGAATTCCGTCCCTTGGGCAGCGAACCTTCCGCCTGTGGCACGGATTGTGTCTGTCCCAACCGGGAAGAACAGGTCTGGAATTGCGCTGATCGACGCGTGATTCTCGGCAGTTCTTCCTGGGTTCCGCCGATCTTCGGACTGACGATGGCCGGGGCGGTGGTAACCGCGCTCCTCGGCGAGAACGTGCCGTGACGTCTGCCCTGTTATGGCAGGCACCGCTGCTGGTGGTCGTCGGCGCAGTGGCCGGATGTCTCAACGTGATCGCCGGGGGGGGCTCGTTGTTGACTCTTCCGGTGCTGATTTTTCTCGGTCTGCCGGGGGCAACCGCCAACGGGACCAATCGGATCGCAATCTTTTGCCAAAATATTTTTGCGATCAACACCTTTCGCCTGCGCGGGGTGTTCCCGCTCCGCCTGGCGCTGTGGTGTACTTTTCCGGCGTTGGTCGGCAGCTACATTGGAGCCCAGCTGGCGGTCGATATCAGTGATGAGCTGTTCCGTCAAGTGCTGGGTGTCATTATGATCGGCGTGCTGCTCCTGACGACGTTTGATCCGATGAAGCGCTGGAGAACCATCGCCCAGGAGCTGACCCCGCTGCGCTACACGGTCCTCTTTGTGACTTTCTTCGGGGTCGGCATTTATGGTGGTTTTGTGCAGGCCGGAGTCGGCTTTCTGATTATCTCCGCCCTTTTGGTACATGGCCTCGATCTGGTCGAAATCAATGCGATCAAGGTCATCGTGATCTTTGCTTTTACCAGCGTTGCCCTGGTTATTTTCATTGTGCATGGCCAGATCGATTACTCTCTCGGCCTGTCGCTGGCGGTCGGCAATTCGTTCGGTGGCTGGCTTGGTACGCACTTGTCGGTGAGCAAAGGGCACAGCTGGATTCAGCGCGTGGTGAGTGTTACGGTACTGGTCTTCGCCGCCAGGTTGTTACTGGGATAGGTGACTAAAAATGTTATAGTTGATTCTTTTTTTGCAGTAATCTGGTAGAATTGAGGCAGGTTGAATGAACTGAGAATTGACAGTCACTGAAATTTTATGCAAAGGAGAATACCATGCCACAAGAATTCAATATGCAGACGGCGCTCAAAAATGCGGCCCAGACCGAAAAAAATGTGATGGATTTTTACCTTCGGGCGACGCAAATCGTCACCGATCCCGGTGCCAAGAAGGTCTTTTCAACCCTTGCCCGGGAGGAGCGCGAACATGCCGCAAGTTTTTTTCATCTTTGCGCGGGCGAGCTGGGGACTTTCGATGAATTTATCTCCGCACCCTCGGCCAGGCTGGTGATCCACGAAGAACTGGAAACAGTGCTTGATCAAGATGTTCATGAACGACGCGCCATGGAACTGGCACTGCGTGAAGAGGAGGATCTGGCCAGGCAGCTGGAATTTACCGCTTCCCACATTGTCGATCCTGGCGTGCGGCAGGTCTTTGATCGCATGGCAAAAGAGACCCGCAACCATTACGCAATTATCGAATCGGAATATGCCCGCATGATGGGGATGGTCCACGAAACAGATATTGATACGTTTGTCAGGGAGTAGTGAACGATGAAATATCGGTTGTTGTGGAGCGTGCTGTTGAGTGCGTTGTTTGTTTGTCCCGTGATCGCCGCTGAGCCAAGCCGGACCGAGTTTGATGCGGTGGTTGCCGAGCGTTGCGTCAAATGTCATCCACGCGAGCGCATTGATGCGGCGATCTCCAGAGGTGATAACTGGGCGGAGATTGAGAAAAAGATGCTTCGTTTTGGCGCGGTCATTAATCCTCGCGATAGCGAGGTGATGGGGGTTTTCTGGAAGAAGCCGGTTCAACCTCGGGGCAAATAATTTCGTTTTAACCATCCGTTTCACGAGGGCCGGTCATAATCGGCCCTCGTGATTTTTTGTCCGGGGGAGCCGACGCTTGTGCTACAATCGCCGTCAAAATTGCGTCTGCAACATTCAACAGGAGGGGATCATGCGTGGAATCAAGGACTGGCCGGAGAATGAACGCCCACGGGAAAAGTTGCTCCGCTTTGGTGCAAACACCCTCAGTGAAGCAGAATTGCTGGCGTTGATCCTGCGCACCGGTGATGCCGTAAGTGGCAACAGCGCGCTGGATCTGGCTCGCCAGCTGCTCCATCAATTCGGCTCATTGAGAGGTTTGGGCCAGGCCAGTTCCGGTGATTTGTGCAAGATACGCGGTATTGGCCCGGCCAAAGCAGCGGAATTACTGGCAGTTTTTCAGTTAGCGCGGCGGTTCGCTTCTGCCCCGTTACAACCCGGCGCACGCTTTTCCAGCTCGGCTGAAGTTTTCCACCACTACCATGAGATCGTGCGTGAGGCACGACAGGAATCGTTCTACACCCTGTTGCTTGACAGCAAAAACCGCGTTATTCGCGAAGTGCATATTTCACAAGGGAGCCTGAATGCCAGCATTGTGCATCCACGCGAAGTGTTCGCTCCGGCTGTGCGCGAATCGGCGGCAGCCATCCTGCTGGTCCATAATCACCCGTCGGGGGACCCGACGCCAAGCCGCGAAGATATCGAAATCACCACCCGCCTGCGCCAGGCGGGGGAATTAATGGGCGTTCGCGTTCTCGACCATATAATTATCGGCAGCGGTACCTATGTCAGTTTTGCCGATCGGGGACTGCTGGTTTAGCCCCCGCGACAACGAACAAACGGGAAGATAGATAAGACTTGGCTTCTTTAACAAAAAATAAACCCGAATTACTCGCCCCTGCCGGGAACCTGGAAGCCTTTTTTGCGGCGATGGAAGCTGGTGCGGACGCGGTGTATTGTGGACTGAAGGACTTCTCCGCACGCGCCAAAGCCAAGAATATCAATTTTACTGATCTTGGTGGAATGCTGAATTATGCTCACCGTCGGCAGCGGAAAATTTATGTTACCCTCAACACGCTGGTCAAGGAGCGCGAACTCCCGCAACTGATCGATACCCTTGCCACCCTTGTGGAGCTTGGTGTTGATGCGGTGATTCTTCAGGATCTCGCCGTCTGGCGTCTGGCCCGTGAATATTTCCCGGAACTTGAATTGCACGCCTCAACCCAGCTGACAATCCACAATGTCGCCGGGGTGCGGATGCTCGAAGAGTTGAAATTCACGCGCGGCGTGTTGGCGCGCGAACTGAGTCTCGCTGAAATTACGGCGATCCGCGCGGCCACAACGTTGGAACTGGAACACTTTGTTCACGGGGCGCTCTGTTTCTCCTTTTCCGGTCAATGTTTCTTTTCTTCCTGGCTCGGTGGCAAAAGCGGTAATCGGGGGCGCTGCACGCAGCCCTGCAGGCGCCGTTATCGGGATCGTCAACGTGACGGCTACTATTTCTCCCCCAACGATCTTTCCGTCATTGACCTGCTTCCTGAATTGACAAACGCCGGGATTTGCAGTCTCAAGATTGAAGGGCGGATGAAGAGTGCCGAGTACGTTTATAATGTTGTCGGAGCTTATCGCCGTGTTCTTGATGCCCGGCCCGCTGACCGTAACGCAGAACTCACTCGCGCCAAAGGGCAGTTACGCGATTCGTTCGGTCGTCCGCCAACCAAAGGATTTTTGCCCGCCGGTGAAGGACGCGATATCGTCGTGCCACAGGTCAAGGGAGCAACCGGGCGCTATCTCGGGGATGTTGCCGGTGTAAACGGCAAAACGATTCAGTTCAAAACGCGTGACATCCTCCAGGTTGGTGACCGGATTCGCGTACAACCGCGATCTGATCAGGCGGGGACAGCGTTTACTGTGAAGCAGATCCAGTCCGGCAAACGTTCCGTCGCCACCGCCGCCACCCAATCAATCGTCAGTGTCCCCTCTCCCTTTGGTGACAAGTTCAAGGTTGGGGACGCCGTTTTTAAAGTCTCCTCGCGGGAGGCGTTTACGCTGAGCGATGCGGCCTGCCGCCGACAGCTGGCCGCAGCAGGAGCGGTTCCGTTAAGGCTGAAGTTAAATGCCTTGTTGCACGGTGACCGGCTGCATTTGGCAGCGGAATTGCCGGGGGTTGCTCTGGAACGTGAATATCCGCTCGCCACTGTTCCGGCAGCGGAAAGCCCGCTGACGGTGGAAATTTTATCCAAAGTCTTCGCAAAAACCGGCACACACCCCTGGACCCTGGAGTGTTTGACGACAGAGGAACTGCCGACAGTGATCGCTCCCCTCAGTCGGCTGAATGAGATCCGGCGGGATTTTTACGCCGAGCTCGGCACCCTGGTGAAAAACTGCCGGGAGGGGCTGGGTCGCCGCCGCCGGGAGCAGGCGCGGGCGGCGTTACTCCCCTTTGCGAATGGCTGGCAACGAGGCGATTCTGCGTTGGTCGTGGCTATCGAACGGGCACAGGATTTGCGAATTCTCGCTGACCTTGCCGTGGACGAAGTTTTGCTGCCGCTGACTACGGCTAATGTCGATGAACTGGATAAAGCCGGACGCTGGCGGCGGGGGAGCGAAAACAGGATCATCTGGGATCTTCCATTTATCCTCATTGGAGAACGCTGGGATGAATGCCGGGGACTGGTGGAGGAACTTCATACCCGGGGCTTTCGCCGTTTTCGGCTGAATAATCTCGGCCACTTCCCACTCTTTGCAGGATTGCACGGGTTGCGTCTCGCTGGCGGTTATCGTCTATTTACGCTCAACAGCCAGTCCGCCGCAGCCTGGCGTGAACTGGGACTGGTCGATGTCACCCTGTATCTGGAAGATGATCGTGAAAATATCACCGAACTGTTAAGCCGACCGCTGGAACTGAATACGGAGATAACCGTCTATGGAAATGTCCCGCTGTTGACTTCCCGGATTCCCGTGCCGCGTAAAAATGCCGGTCAACCACTGCTATCTGACCGGGGAGAAGGGTATCAGGTTACCGTTCGTCAAGGATTGACGATCGTCCGCCCGGAGGTTGATTTCTCGCTGCTCGGCCACCTGGGACAATTGCGTGCCCTCGGTTGCCAACGTTTTGTCATTGAACTCGGGCATCTCGGCGCATTTTCTCCCGTCGCCAAAAAAATCCTTGACGCCTACCGTCACGATCGACCGGTTCCGCAAACCTCGCTGTTCAATTTTGAACTGGGGATGGAATAGCTTCGTCATCAAGCCTGACGGAGATTTCTTTAACGCCACGCACAACCCTTAGCCCCTGCCCAGCCTTTTCCCGCCGATCTTGAATTAAACAGGTTTTATGGTTAACTGTTATTCAGATAGTTGGAGAAAGAGGTGTGATTATGACGATGCAACCTTTTCACGATCAGGACGTCGTTACCCGCTTGATTTCCTTTTGTCATCGGGATGTTGCAACGGCCTGGATGATGTTTGATCGTTTGATTGCCCATCGCGATCCCTACGTTGACCTGCCGGGCGGCGGTGTCGCCCTGACGGAAGAACAACTCGATGAATTTGTCGAGCGCTTCAATAGCGAGATAGAACCGCACTATTGGAATGCAAAACGGCGCAAGAACTGATGCTCTCTGTTTTCCGCTGGCGAGCCCTGGTTTTACGGCAGGACGAAGCTCTCGGTGCGATTGCGTCCCAGCGCTTTAGCTTGGTAAAGAGCCCGGTCAGCGAAAGAAAGTAACTCTTTGGGATAGCTGGGCAGGTGCGCGAGTCGTGAGGCAACGCCGATACTGCAAGTCAACTGGATTCTGGTCGCACCATATCTGAAAACGTGTTCGGCAATGACATTGCGTAACATTTCTGCAAAAGTTACCGTTCCATCCAGAGAAGTATTGGTCAGCAGGATCGCAAATTCCTCCCCACCGTAGCGCGCGACGAAGTCACTGCTACGGGTGCGATGCAGCAACAACTCACCAAATTCCCGCAAAATACTGTCACCGCACGGGTGACCGTGGGTGTCATTGACTTTTTTAAAAAAATCAAGATCAATAATCAAACAGCCGAGATCTGTGCCATCGCGTCGAGCGAGCAGAAAGTCGCGTTGCAGCATCAGGTGAAAGTGGCGGTGATTGTAGAGTCCGGTCAGGCCATCACGGGTTGCTTTTTCTTTCAATGCCTGGTTGAGCTGCTGTAACTCATCCGTTCGACCAAGAAGCCTTTTTTCGGCAGCACGGCGCATTTCCACCTCGGCACGAGTCCGGCGCAGAGCCAGTTGATGGGTGCTGATTGCTTCCATCAAACTGGTGACATCCTGAATGGAGAAGAGGGCGTAATTGCCATCGCCAGCCGGAAGTGCGGCGATCGTCGTCTGAAATACGCGCAATTTGTTACCGGGCAACGGTGCTGCAAAAAAATGGGGGTGTAATTGCGCCGAGAATGTTTCCGGGAGTCCGTTGGTCAAAACCGACGTGATGCGTGCATGGTATTTGTTGGCAAGTAAGTGGGGAAAATGATCGAAGAGGCTGGTGCCGACGATGGTGTTGCGGGAAATATCGGTCCAGATTTCCAGACAGCGATTCCAGAAGAGGACGGTGTAGTTGCGGTCGAGAACTAATTGGCCGATGGGTACATGATCGAGCATTAAGAAATGTATGTCACGGAAGCGATCGCCAGCCATACCGGGTCAGGAAGCTCCAAGGATGTTGTCGATAGAGTCAAGCAATGCGTCGAAAGAGCCCACCTCGAAGAAAATATAAATGTTCCCGTCAATCTGTTTGTTGCTGGCCAGAAAGTGAGTTTGAATCAACAGAATCGAATATTCGGTGGTCGTATCCGGGGCACGCAACAGATCTTTAATATGCCCTTCGAGATAATTTGGCAGCGAGTATTCAAACGCTTGCTCCAGCAGGTTGCCGATCGAACCGATGACGGCGTTAATCACGATATTACCGACTTCGCTGAGCGTTCCAGCCATCACGGCATTCATCTGCAGCGCATCTTCGTCACTACCCGTTAAGGCGCTAACCAGATTGATGGCGCTCTGCGGTGGGAAGAGCAGGGCGGCAGTCCCGGCAAACGACCCTTCAAAGTTCAAGCGGACACAGGCAACCTGTTCGCTGCCAAGCGATGTTGACTGAAGATCAATGTGTTCCGGATGAAGAATCAATACCGCAGGAACATCAAGCTCAATGTGGGTCTCAAGGAGTTCATTCAGTGATGCCGCCGCTCGTCCGACACCGACATTGACAATTTCTTTCAGCGCATCAAGTTGTGCGTCGTTCGGTACTCGCATCGGTCAAGCCCTTTCTACAGATCAGACAGTTTGGCAACTTCCTCTAAAAGTTTTTCTTTCATGACCGGTTTGTAGAGAAACCCTCTGGCTCCCAGCTCCAGACATTGTTGACGTTTGCTGTCCTGAATGTCAGCGGTCAATACCAGTGTCGGTATCATGCTGCCACGTTCCTTGAGTGCGGCCAGAAAAGCGATACCATCAAGGTTCGGCATCAACAGGTCGGTAATAATGAAATCAGGCCGGTGTTTATCGACTGCGGCCAGGCCCTCAATGCCATCTGTGGCCTCAACAAGGTCATACCCCGCCTCGCGCAGAGGCTTGCAGGTGTGCAAACGAGAGAAGAGTGAATCATCAACAACAAGAATTTTCATCATGACACCAATAATATTCTCCAGGCAAGGCGATGCTTGTGCAAAAATGCATGAAATGGTTTGGATAGCACGGTTATGGAAATGCGCACCCTGGCGAACATACCACAATTCGCGTAAAACCAGAGAGCAGTTTTTAAGCCACCACCACTAAAAATATTTAAGCAGACAAAGCTAATCAGGCCGAAAATGAGTGCCAGCTTACCTGAAACTCGTTAAAACCGCGAATATTCTCGGACGTTTGCAGTCCTGTCTTCAACTGTATTTCTTGCTGGATTGGCACCTCTTCAGGGGAACAACTATCTGATTACACATGGTTTTTGTGTGTCAGTTTTTTGTTGCGCTATGATTTGATTATGGTATTATTCTTCGTCATTTTAACTAGGATTAATGGGCTGAATATGATATATCCACACTAATTTATTGTGCCAATGCTGGCATAGTCAGTTCAGTTTTCCGGACATTTTTTATTTGACGAGCTGACAAGGTCTGTTCTTGGAATTTCGGGCATTTCCGCTAATTCCCGCGACTGTTATTCATATTGAATATATGTATTTTCAATTTCTAACTAAAGGAGATCGTTTGATGAGGATGACCCGGTTGCTTGTTGCGCTATGTATTCCATTTTTGTTGAGTTCTCAGGCACTGGCCGGTCAGCATCTTGCTGCCGGGGCCGAGACCTGCCTTGAATGTCATGGTGATGTGGTTTCTGCTGAGGAGTTCGCGGCTTCGGTTCACGGTTCCAATGGCTGTGTTGCCTGTCACGTTGAACTGATAAATGTTGAGCTGCACCAGGAGGGTGAATTGATGCCCGGCCCGGTGAAGTGCGTGCGTTGCCACAAGAAAGAGACGGCGGAGCACTACTCAAGCGTGCACATGTTGAACGAAATCGGTTGCGCCACCTGCCACGCAACGATTCATTCCCAGCAGCCATGGAAGGGCGACAAACGAATCGCCAGCGCAAAATGCGCCGAATGCCATGATGGGGTGTCCGAGGAGTATCAGCAATCCATTCACGGGAAAGCTGTCAGCGGGGGGAACTTTGATTCAGCGGCCTGCCTCGATTGCCATAACCTTCACGACATCAAAGAAATCGGCAATGCCCAGGACCATCGGGTCCGTGCTTTTCACACGGATGTTTGCCAGAAATGTCATGCTGATGAAAAGTTGATGAAAAAGAATGGCGTTTACGACATCGCGTTTGAAACTTACCTGAAAAGTTACCACGGCAAAAACTTTGAACTCGGTTATCCTGAGCTGGTGGCCGGTTGCGCCGATTGTCACACCGCGCACTCCATTCTTCCGCATAGCGATCCAAAATCAAGCCTCAACGCGGAAAACCTGGTTGCGATCTGTGGCACGTGCCACGAAAATTCCTCTGCTCAATTTATCAAGTTCTACCCGCACGGAGAAATGACCGACAAGGCCAACTATCCGCTCCTTTACTACACCTATGTTTCAATGACCGGGTTGTTGGTGGGGACCTTTGCTGTTTTCTGGATTCATACCTTGTTGTGGATGTTCCGTGGTTTTGTCGAGAACCGTGAAAAGAAAGTGGCCCTCATTGCCGGGCACTGTCACTCCCTTCCTGACGGCCACAAAATCTATCGCCGTTTCACCAAATTACATATTTTCCTCCATCTGCTGGTCATCACCAGCTTCCTGCTGTTGTCACTGACCGGGATCCCGCTCAAATTCGCCGAGCAGGAATGGGCTACGGTCATGATGAATTTTTACGGCGGAGCGCCGGTTGCGGCCTTCTTGCACCGCGTCGGTGCGGTGATCACCTTCGCCTACTTTTTTGCCGCGATAGCGATGAGCATCAAGTTCCTTTTTTACCGACTCGAATCGGTAGCGGACTTCTTCAGACGCCTGTTCGGGCCTGAATCGCTTTGTCCCAACTTGCGTGACGTCCGTGACGTCACGGCCATGATTCGCTGGTTCATGTTCATCGGGCCAAAACCGACCTTCGATCGCTGGACCTACTGGGAAAAATTCGACTTCCTCGCCGTCTTCTGGGGGATGTTTGCCATCGGTGGGTCGGGGTTGATGCTCTGGTTTCCGGAGTTTTTCGGGATGTTCCTGCCCGGTTGGGTTTTCAACGTCGCCACAATCATCCATTCGGACGAAGCCCTGCTGGCGACCGGCTTCATCTTCACCGTCCACTTCTTTAATACTCACGGACGCCCCGAAAAGTTCCCGATGGACTTTGTTATCTTTAATGGCGAACTGCCGAAGGAAGAGTTCGTTGAAGAACGCGGCGATCAGTGGAAACGTTATGAGGAGCAGGGCATTCTTGAACAGTATGCCAAGGAAAAACCGAGCGGTGTCGTTTACGACTTTGTCTTGAAGGGCTTTGGTTTTGCGGCGTTGTTCACCGGGATTGCCCTGCTGATCTTGATGATTTATGCCTTCACTGCCGGCGGACATCATTTCTAGCCTGCGGCAAATGTTGTTATGACTCTGCGGGGGCTACCGAACGGTAGCCCCTTCTTTTTCGCAATCGTTATTGTTGGGGTACCATGAAAGACAAGGAACTGCTCTTTTCAGTCGCCGCAATTGTCGTGTATATTGTCGGTGGAGTTGGAACGTTTTGTGGTATCGCTCTGATTCTGCTGATGAAAGGCAAAGATCTGTGGGGATGGGGTGAAGGACATACCATCGGTTATTTGCTGGTTTGCGTCGGACTCTGTCTGACAATTTTAGGGGTTTTAATCATGCGTATATTACGCAACAGAGTTTAGCCCCCGTTTATTGCGATTCCTGTCCGTGCAACAACCAATTAAACAGGCCGTCAGCCTTTGAGCGGGGCATGCGACGCATTCCTTTTGACTCCTTGACGATCGCAGAAGTTTATTGACAGCCCACCTTGTGCAGTGTTAGCATCCGTTCGTTTTAAGAAAAACTCCTTATAAATTAGATAATTATAATTTTATACTTACTTCCGAAATCCCGCTTCAGAAAATAATTTTAAAGAGGAGAAAATCAAGATGGCGACAACACTCAGCGATATTCCGAAGGCCTTTATCAAGGGCATTGCTCATAGCCGCATTGCCTTACTGGGAGCGATGATTGTAACCGTTATTGCTCCATTTCTGATTGGCGCAGTGCTTTATGATCTGATTCTGCACATTGAAAATCCGTATGTTGCCGGGGCGATTTACATGATCCTCGGTCCTGGCTTTATCGGCGGACTGGTTCTTATTCTGCTCGGACTGTTTTTCTCCAAAGGGCAGGAAGACGTCAAGCTTTTCACCTTGGCCTACTTTCGTGACAAGCTCGCCGACGAAACCGGTTACGAAAAAATTCGCAAACTGGTCTTCCTGGGGGTCTTCCTGACCGGGGTAAACCTGTTCATCGTCAGTCTTTTGGCCTACAGCGGCTACCATTACATGGAATCGAATGCCTTTTGCGGCGAGGTCTGCCATGTGCCGATGACCCCGGAGTACACCGCTTACCAAAATTCGTCTCATTCGCGTGTGCACTGCGTTGAGTGCCATATCGGCTCCGGCGCTTCCTGGTTTGTAAAATCCAAAATTTCTGGTGTCCGGCAACTCTACGCCGTGGTTGCAGATACTTTTGCCCGCCCGATTGAAACTCCGGTTCATGGCTTGCGCCCGGCGCGAGACACCTGTGAGCAATGTCATCGCCCGGAAAAATTTCTGGGCGACAAGCTGGTGATCAAGGACAAGTTTCTTCTTGACGAGAACAACACCCATGTTAAAACTGTCCTCCTCATGAAGGTCGGCAGTGCTGGCGACCAAGCCGCCAAATCGCACGGTATCCACTGGCACGTCGCCCCGGAAAATGAAATCACCTACAAAGCCGCTGACTGGCAGCGAACGATCATTCCTGAAGTTTCACAGCGCACCGAAATGGGCAAACTGGTAACTTATCGCTCTCCCGAAGCGGACGAACAACTGGCCGCAGCGACCCATCTGCAAGAACGAACAATGGATTGTATGGATTGTCATAACCGTCCGAGTCACGTCTTTTTACCGGCAGACAAAGCGATTGACGAGATGCTCCTGAGCAAGGATATTCCGAACTCTCTGCCCTTTATCAAACAACAGGCGATGCAGATTGTCACGAACAAGGAATTTGCTACCCAGGATGAGGCGCGCACAGCGATTGCTAACGGGCTGACCGAGTTCTACAAGAAAAATTATGCCGCTATCTACGCCAATGATCGGGCCAAAGTTGACCAGGCGATTGCCGGGGTGCAGGCAGCTTATCAGCAGAATGTCTTCCCGGAGATGGGTGTGCAGTGGGAATCCTATGCAAGTAATATCGGGCATGCCAATGATCTCGGTTGCTTCCGTTGTCACAATGAAGAGCACGAAGCGCCAAGTGGTGAGGTGATCTCGATGAATTGCGATACCTGTCACACCATTCTTGCCGAGGAGGAGGAAAATCCGGAAATTCTCCGCACTTTGCTGGGCAAATAAAGGGATAACGCAATTCCGGTAGATAAAGTGAAGGCCCTGCTGTCGCAGCGAACAGCAGGGCCTTTTACTAAGTTGAAACTGGCGGTGAGTGTCTACAAACAGCCTACTCCTGCGACGCGGGAAGCGGGAGCAATCGGGAGGAATGATCGACCAGGGGCTCGCGTTCGTCAAGCCAGAGATTCAATTTGGTGAATGTTACCGGTTTGTGCAGGATCTTGCAGCCGAGGCGATCGGCCTGTTCCAGCTCGGAAAGATCAAGGTGAGCTGACATGACCGCACAATTTCCAGGAGGAATTTTGCATTTGATGTGCACAAGGTGTTCGATAAAATCGAGTCCTTTACAACCAGGCAGATTTTGATCGATGACCAGAAAGTTGGCGCAGAGCTCATTGCCAATGCAGTAGCATTCGCCATGACAGAGAACCGGACAGCTATCGGTACTCGCGGCAACGGAAGTCTCATGCCCGCGCTCATGAAGAGCGATTGACAAAGTCGCGCGGATGCTCTGTTCGTCATCGATGATCAGCGTTCGGTTCGGCATCATTGCCTCAATTCAATACGGTACGGACGATGGCTAAAAGCTGTTCCGGGCGAAATGGCTTGACGATCCAACCTGACGCACCGGCGCGTTTGCCCTCATCCTTGATGTGTTGTTGAGATTCGGTTGTCAGCATCACAATGGGCATAAAGCGGTTGCCCGGTTGGCTGCGAACCTTCCTGATCAGGCTGACCCCGTCCATATTCGGCATATTGAGATCTGTCACCACCATGTCAACGGGATTGATGGCCATTTTTTCCAGGGCATCAATCCCGTCAATCGCTTCAACAACGTCATACCCGGCGGCGCTCAATGTCTTGCGCAAAATCTGGCGAACAACCGATGAA
The DNA here is from genome assembly GCA_019429445.1 of Desulfuromonadaceae bacterium. Lineage (NCBI taxonomy): Bacteria > Pseudomonadati > Thermodesulfobacteriota > Desulfuromonadia > Desulfuromonadales > Desulfuromonadaceae > Desulfuromonadaceae bacterium. The sequence continues at coordinate 78,975 of JAHYIW010000008.1, read as the reverse complement.
TCATCAACGGTCATAACACGCTTTGACATATCATCTCCTTTTTCTGTCTGTTTTTGGAATCATTCCACGCACAACATTCTGAAGTTGTTGACGACGAAAAAGTTTAGCCAGGCAGCAAGTGATCCCGAGGGACTTTGCCTCGACAAGATTTTCCGCGGTGAAACAACAGCTAACCAGCGCGACCGGCACTTGCATCCAACGCTGATCTTTGCGTAATAAACGAACCAGCTCCACACCATTCATAACCGGCATGCTGTAATCGGTGAGAATCCCGTCGACGCAATGCTGATCGAGTATTCGCAGCGCCTCGGCAGCTGATGATGCTTCGAATATATCATCGTTGGTCGACATCGCCGCCAGCGTCAAGCTGATCAGTTTTCGTGTCGGCGCGTCATCATCCACGACAAGAATTTTTTTCCCTTTTGACATTTATTCCCTTTTTCAAAGCAACTTGTCCCCTGAGAATATTCCGTTTACAATATCTGTACCAATGCAATTTTTCAAAAATTAAGTAATGATAACATCAAGTTAAGTACCATAGGAACGCGGCCCTTGGCAATCTCCACCTGGCGTTGGCACGCTTCACCAACACAAGAGTGTGCCACTTTGAACAATGGCACACTCTTGCGCCAGGTCGCTTTGGTCGAGGTCGGATAGCAGACCGGTGGGATCGTCATATTCTCATTATGAAAGGTAACCGGCATGTTAATGAACGGGGAGAATTTCTACAGGGGAGGGTTGGGTCGTTAAACAGAGGTTATGTGGATGCGATTCAACCACTCTTCCGGTCGGCGAGCAGATGTAAATAAGCGCTTGCCAATTCCTCCGGGTTGGATATTCGCAACTGGCGAGCGAACTCAATGATAAATCCGCGCAGGTAGACAGGTGCGGGCAACCGTTCGTCGCGTTGCATTTCGATATTTGTCAGATGATCGGGCCCAATTTTTGATTTCACTGCAATGCTCTGCAAAGATACTCCGTCAATTTCGCGGCATTCACGCAAAAAGGCGGCGGGGGAGACCCCGGAGCCACACTCCCAGTGTCGCGCGTCACCCCGTGGTACAGCTGGTTCAGCCTGATTCCTGTCGGTCAAATGTTCTGTCAGCACCAGATAAAACTCTTCTATTTCTGCCAGTTCGCGCAGCCGCTCCTCTTTATTCAATAGCGAGTAAGTCGCCAAACCGTCGGTGCTGTAGAGTAACTTAAGCTCACGATAGGCTTGGGCGACAGCGGCGAAGCCCGCCGTTGGTGGCAAGTTGAAATAACGAAAGGCCTCGTCGATCCGGGATTTAACTGTCATTCCTCATGCTCCCCATGACGATCTTTAAGCAACCGTAACACGATCCCTTCAAGAGCGGTCGCAAAAGGGCAACCGGGGTGGACATCACACACGGGGCGACGCTGTTGCACCGCACTCAGTACACGTTCGTCGGTACGAATATCTCCCAGAAAATCCGCGGTGAGTCCCAAATGGCGCTGACATGCCAGCGTGATCTGTCGCCCGAGACGCAGATCCTCGGCACTGTTGGCGTGGTTGACGATGATCCGTGGCTGGAGCCGCCGCGTCAGCCGCGCCGCCTCGACGGTCAATGCAGTGTCAATATGTGCCAGCTCGTTGAGCAGATCCCACGCGGAGCGCCGCCCGCGTCGGACATCCTCGTCAAGCCCCCGAGGGAGCAGGTGGTCGACATTCAGCCGCTTCAGCGTGCGCGTGATTTTGCGGTACAGAACAGCTTTAAGCAAGTGGTAAGCATTCTCAATGGAGGTCGGAGTTGGCATCATCACCAACAAGGTCTGATCCGCAGCGGCGAGAAAATCGAGGGTCGTAAAGGTGCTTCCCGCCCCCAGATCGATCAGTACATAGTCAAAATCAACCAGGCTGAGGTGGCGCAACAATTTGGCTTTCTGGGCCGCGTAGGGATTTGCCATATCCATTAAAGCGTTGGCACCGCTGATCAGGGACAGTCTGGCAAAGGGGGTCGAAACAATGGTGTCTGAAAGCTCAGCCACATTTCTGGTCAGAAAATCAGTCAGCGTCGGAGTCGGTCGATCAACCCCGAGCAGCGTGTGCAGGTTTGCGCCCCCCAGGTCTGCATCAAGCAGCAATACCCGCTTGCCATGCCGCGCCAGTAATACCGCAAGGTTGGTCAGAATCACCGACTTGCCCACCCCGCCCTTGCCGCTGGCGATCGCCATGATCTCCGCGCGCTTTGCTGATACTGGATCGTTCATGGGTTGCCGACTCTGTTCTTTTTCATTGCAAACAACCGCTACACTCGGGAATCCGCTACCGACGTTTCGTCGCGGACAATCATCACCAGCCCCTGTTCTTGCCCGGACAGGGTCGTCAGTGCCGTCACCGATAAACTCAGAATCCTGTGATCGGCGGCGGCGTTCAGCTCGTAGCGATAGATTTCAGTTTCGCCACGGGCCGCGATCAACTGTTCGAAACGTTTCAGGTAGCCACAATCAGCCTCCGTCAACTCCGCCAACGATTTACCAAGTACCGCTGCGTTACTACCAAAGATGCGATGCGCCGCCGCATTGATTTCGACCACCTGCAGCTCCTGGTTAAAGATGACGATGCCATCATTGACACAACGAAAAACGGCTTCCATCCGCAAACGGAACGTCTCTTTCTGATCGATTACCAACTTGTGTTCAAGCGCCGTCACCGCAACCCGCAGCAGCTCCTGCTGTCTGACCGGTTTAGGAATGTAATCAAATGCGCCGCAACGCACGGCCTCCGCAGCCGTTTCCACCTGGGGGGCGCCGGTAATCATCACCACCGGACAGTTGGGATCTATTTCCTTGACGCGGCGCAGAACTTCCAGCCCGTTGTCGCGGCCCAGGAGGATGTCGAGAAAAAGTAAATCAAAACGATCAGTTTCAAGCGTTTTCATACATTCGGCCAACGATGCCGCAGTGGCAACCTGATATCCCGCATCGCTCAAAAAAGCATCGAATGTAAAGCGAATGTTCTCCTCGTCATCAACTATCAGAATTTTCTGTACCATGCATAACCTCCCTTGCCGCACCAGACATTAGACTTATGAATAGAATCGGAATATGATGATCATTTAACATCATACGTCATAGAAATGAAACTCTCAACGGGGATATTCTTGTCAGAAAATCAATTTCCCTTACAAATTGACCTGATGGCCCTGATAATGTAGTCTTTTTTAAGACTCACCAGCAACTGCGGCTTGAAACCGCTCACCTGAAGTGTAAGCTTATGCCCTCAATTAAACTGGCCTTGTTAATGCGGCCCTTTGAAGATTTTTTTAAACGTCAGGTGTCAGGCGGAATCGTCTTGATTGCCGCAACCCTGCTGGCTCTCTTGCTTGCCAATTCTCCCTGGTCGGCAACGTTCCACCACTTCTGGGAAACCAGTCTTGCCGTCGGCGGAAAATCGTTCGGTCTGACCAAGTCACTCCATCACTGGATCAATGACGGTCTGATGGCCGTCTTTTTTTTCGTTGTCGGACTGGAAATCAAACGTGAATTCCTCGCTGGCGAATTGGCCAGCGCGCGCAAGGCCGCACTCCCGATCGCTGCCGCAGTGGGGGGAATGCTGGTTCCTGCGGCTATCTATGTGATATTTAATTGGCAGCAACCAGCGATGCATGGTTGGGGGGTGCCGATGGCAACAGATATCGCTTTTGCCCTCGGCGTCATTGCCTTGCTCGGCAAGCGTATCCCCCGTTCACTGGCGATTTTTCTGACCGCCCTGGCTATCGTTGACGACCTCGGTGCAGTTCTGGTGATTGCGCTTTTCTATACCAGCGAACTTTCCTGGTTGATGCTGGGTATCGGCGCCGCCCTTTTTGTCGTTTTGTGCAGTGGCAATCGTCTCGGCATTCAGCACCCCAACTTTTATTCCCTGGTCGGTTTTTGCCTCTGGGTAGCGCTGCTGAAGTCGGGAGTTCACGCTTCAATCGCCGGAATCTTGATCGGTGCAACAATCCCGGTCAAACCCCGGCATGAACATAAAGAATTTGTTCATCGCGCGGAACAGTTAATGGAACGTTACAAAACTTACGACGCGGGGACGGGTCCGTTTTATGATGACGAGCGGTTGGGAACCTTGCTGGCGTTGGAGCACAGCTGCCATGACGCCATGAGTCCGTTGCAACGGATGGAACATGCCATGAATCCCTGGGTTATCTTTGGCGTGATGCCGGTGTTCGCTCTCGCCAATGCCGGCATTACGCTCGATCTGTCGGGTTTGAGTAAATTCTTTATTGACCCGGTAACCCTCGGTATCCTTTGCGGGCTGATGATCGGTAAACCACTGGGGATTTTGTCCTTTGCGTGGCTAGCGGTCCGGCTGAAGCTCTGTGACTTGCCGCAGGGTAGCACCTGGAAGGGAATTTTTGGCATCGGCATTCTCGGCGGGATCGGCTTCACCATGTCGATGTTCATCTCAAACCTGGCATTTCTCAGCCCGGAGACAATCCTCAGCGCCAAGGTCGGGATCTTCGCCGCATCGTTGCTGGCTGGCGTAACTGGCTATGCTTTTCTTGCCACGAACGGCAAAAGAAGTGACAACTGAAATGTAGCGCAGCTCTTTACGCCGGAATTTTAATCTTGCGCTCTGGGGGCGGTAGCTTTGCGCCTTCTGCGTCGCCGTCGGGGGGGGCGCGTCGCGCCGGGCTCTGTGGGCGTTCCCTCGGGGGTGTGTGTTGCAACGGTGGCTTGTTGCCAGGCGCTGACAATTTCTGTTTCGACCCCGGTGGTCATGCTGAAAAGCATATAGAGACGGAGGGCTTCGGCGGTGAAGGGGTTACGCAAAAAACGGTTTTCGCCACGCTGACCACGCCCTTGTGCCAAGCGATAATACCCCACCAGCAATTCACGCGCCTGATGGCGGATGCCGTTGGCGATATGAAAATAAGCACAGTGCGGGGTTAACAGCTGTCCGGCGAGCTTCGCCGCAGCGGCAACGGAATGTGCCTCCAACGCGTTACATCGGGCGCGGAAACGGGTCAGAAAGAGGAGCGCCAGAGCGGCCCCTTCAGCAACCGGCTCGGTCGCGGGGCGTCGATCAAGCTGCTCAAAGAGGGCATAGGTTGTTTCATCCCCGTCATAACCATTCAGCAACGGCCCAAGGAGGCCGCATCCGGCAGCGCCCCGTAGCACTTTACCCGCGACCCGGTGCCGAATCAGTTCCAGCAACTCATCCCTGATCCGTGCGGGCGCGGCGGTTTCGATCAATGTTGCCTGTTCACGCAAGGCCGCCTGGGCACGCGGGCCAAGGGTAAAGTCGAGGCGGGCGGCAAACTCCAGGGCGCGCAGCATCCGCACCGGGTCCTCTGCAAAACGTACCCAGGGGTCACCAATTACCCGCAATTTCCGGTCAGCCAGGTCTTGTAACCCGCCGGTGTAATCGATCAGACTGAAGTCAGCAATATCATAAAAGAGGGCGTTGATGGTGAAATCGCGACGGAATGCGTCTTCAGCGGGGGTCCCGAAGACATTTTCGGCGGCGTGACGATGTTCGCTCTCATCGTCGGGGAGGTCGGCGGCGGTCGCTTCGCGGCGAAAGGTCGCCACCTCAATCAGATTCCCCCCGGCAAAACGGATGTGCGCCAGCCGAAAACGGCGCCCGACCAGAAAACAGTTGCGAAACAGTTTTTTTACCTGATTCGGCGTGGCATCGGTGGCAACATCGAAGTCCTTCGGCTGACGACCAAGGAGCAGGTCGCGCACACAGCCGCCGACCAGCAGCGCCCGATAGCCGTGACGATTCAGCCGATAAAGCACCTTGAGGGTGTCGTCGTCGATCTGCTGCCGGGAAATGTTGTGCTCGGAGCGCGGCACAATCACCGGGGGGCTAGCGATTCCAGCGGTGCTATCAACCATCAAACTGCCCGTTGCCGTTCCCTCTGCGAATGACCGTAAGGCTAAAATTCAACAAAGCTTTTCAACCGTTTGGCGCGACTGGGATGGCGCAGTTTACGCAGCGCCTTGGCTTCTATCTGGCGGATACGCTCCCGGGTAACCGCAAAATCCTGCCCAACCTCCTCAAGGGTGTGATCCGATTTCTCGCCGATGCCGAAACGCATCCGCAGCACTTTTTCCTCACGGGGGGTCAGCGTTGACAGCACGCTGGCCGTCTGTTCTGAAAGGTTCCCTTTGATCACTGCTTCGACGGGTGAGATGACGCCCTTATCTTCAATAAAGTCACCCAGTGAGGAATCTTCCTCCTCCCCGATCGGGGTTTCAAGACTGATCGGCTCCTTGGCAATCTTCAGTACCCGCCGTACTTTTTCCAGGGGCAACTCCATCCGTTCGGCAATTTCTTCCGGGGTCGGCTCGTGACCGAGCTCCTGCACCAGTTGGCGACTGGTACGAATCAGTTTGTTGATCGTCTCAATCATGTGTACCGGAATGCGAATAGTCCGCGCCTGGTCGGCGATCGCGCGGGTTATTGCCTGCCGGATCCACCACGTGGCGTAGGTCGAAAATTTGTACCCGCGCTGATACTCAAACTTGTCAACGGCCTTCATCAGACCGATATTCCCCTCCTGAATCAGATCGAGAAACTGAAGGCCGCGATTGGTGTATTTTTTGGCAATAGACACCACCAGCCGCAAATTCGCTTCGACCAGCTCCGATTTCGCCTGTTTCGCTTTCCACTCCCCCTTGTGCACTTCCTTAAGTGATTCGAGCAGCTCTTCCGGTGCAAACCCGGACTCTTCCTCAATCCGCTTGAACTTGCGTTGCGCACTCTTTAAACGTTTTTCGATGACCAGCAATGCATCGACCGTTGTTTTATGTTTTGCGGCAACCTGTCCTGCTTCGTCTTCATTTTTTCGCATGCGCCGTAACAAGCGGCGGATCTCCTTGTGCGGCAGGTCGAGTTCATTTTCACATGCCCGGTTTTCCGCCATGGCGCGCTTGACCAGCTCAGACAACTCCTTGAGCCGATCGACAATCTTGGCGACCTGAAAATCCTTGAGCCGGATTTGTCGCATCAATTCGGAAATCTGTGCTTTGAGCCCCTTGCTCTCTTCGAGCAGTGCGCCCTTGCGCTGGACGTCACCTTCATTGGCAAGTTCCCCGCGCAACGCGGTAAATCGTTCGTCAAGGGTTTTTATCTGATCGATCAACGCAGTGATACGCTGACGCTGTTTTTCTTCCTGCTCGCTACCTTCTTCTTCTTCATAATCCTTGGTAATTTCGGCGACGCGGATTTGATCGCGTGCCAGTCGTTCGCCGAGCTGGATGATTTCTTTGAACGCAATCGGCGTGCGAATCATAACGCTGGTCACCAGTACTTCGCCTTCTTCGATCCGCTTGGCGATTTCAACTTCTCCCTCGCGCGTCAGCAGGGCCACCTGCCCCATTTCACGCAAGTACATCCGCACCGGGTCACTGGTGCGACCGAGTGTCCCGGCATCGTGTTCTTCGTCTTCGTCGTTATCGTCGTGCTTGTCCAGGCTATCTTCGAGCGACCGCTCCTTGAGCAAAATACCCTTCTGCTCCGAATCAACGATTTCAATATCCATCTCGCCGAACATGGTCATAACATCATCAAGCTGTTCCGTTGAAACCATATCGGCAGGCAGGACGTCATTAACCTCATCATAAGTGAGATAGCCCTTTTCCTTGCCGAGATCGATCAATTGCTGGACTTCTTCGGTGCTGGTTTTTTTCGACATGCCGCGTCTTCTCCTCGTGATTTCCGCGTCCGGAAACCGATATAATAAATTTATGCAAACGGCTCAGTCTGCCGTTTCAACTTATCGTTTTTCAAGCAACGACTGATTTCCTGCTGTTCACGCTGTAATTCCATCAGCCGCTCCGCATCCCCCGTATTGAGATTCTTTAGCTGTTCCTTCACGTCATTCAACCGTTGCCGCAAGCGGTATTTTTCTGCCGCATGCCGACAGTCGGCGATGAGCGCATCACGATCGCAATCGGCGACACTCTCCTCAAGTATTAGAATACCTGATAATAACTCTGTTTGCTCAGGAGTCAAGCGATCTTGCAGGCGCTGCTCATCAAAGTTATCGGCATCTGCAGATGCGGCGGCAACCAGGGCCAGAGAGCGATATGGCTCCATGAAAAACAAATTTTCCACCCCCACGGCAAATAATTTGCGTCGCATATCGACGTCAGTCAGCAGCAGACACAGCAGCCACTCCTGCGCCCGTGCCGTTGCGTCGCGCGGGGGTACCACCACCGGACGGGCCTTGAGCGGAGGGGAAACGGTTCGGGAGGACGCTACCGCTGAACGTGCTGGGCTACCGCGTCGACCGAGCTTGCTGTGCAGAAACCGCTCGTCAAGCCCGCTCCGGTCTGCCAACTGACGCAGATAAAGTTGTTGTTCAACGTCACTCGTCAGCAGCTTGATTTTGGCAATGACCGCTTCCACTGCCCGCGCTTTTGCTTCCACGTCGTCGCCACCGGCACCGAACTGCGTGGCAATAAAGTAGTCGAGCGCCGGAACGGCTTGAGCCAGCTGGGCACGTAGCGCATCCGCTCCCCGTTCCTGTAAAAATGAGTCTGGATCAGCATTGTCCGGCAAGGTTGCCACCATCACCGGAAGCCCCCCCGGAAAGAGCGCATCCATTGCCCGAAAGGTTGCCTGTTGTCCCGCTTTGTCTTGATCGAAAAGCAGCACCACCCGCTCCGTATAACGTTTCAGCAGGCGCGCATGATCTGGAGTCAACGCTGTCCCGCAGGTGGCCAGGGCATGACCAAGTCCGGAGCGATTGAGAGCCAGCTGATCGAAATAGCCTTCGACAATAATGACCTCGCCGGTTCGTCGCATCGCCTCTTTGCTCTGGAACAGTCCGAACAGCACGCGCCCTTTGGAGTAGACCGGAGACTCGGGCGAATTGATATATTTTGGCAACGTATCATTGAGCACCCGACCACCAAAGGCGACCACTTTGCCCGTCACGTCGAGAATCGGGAAGAGTAAACGCCCCCGAAACAGATCGTAATCGCCCCGTCCTTCTTTGCCGGGACGGATCAACCCGAGCTGACGGGAAATCCGGGGATCAAACTTGCGCGTGGCCAGATGCCGGGCGAGCATTTCCCATTGCTCCGGAGCATAGCCGAGACGATAGCTTTCAGCGGCGGCCCGGTCGTACCCGCGAGCCTTGAGATAACGGCGCGCCGGTTCCCCCTCGGGCGCATTAAGGAGCAGGTGCTGATAAAAGTTGCACGCCTCTTCATTGACCAGATCAAACAGTTCGCGTTCCTTGCGCCGTGCGATTTCAGCAGGGGTCGCCTCTTCCTGCTCAACCTCTATGCCGACTTGCTCACCGAGGCGGCGAATCGCTTCCGGGAAAGTTAACCCCTCCATCCGCATCAGGAACGTAAAGACGTTGCCCCCCACACCACAACCAAAACAATGAAAGATCTGGCGCGGGGCATTGACATTGAACGACGGCGTTTTTTCACCATGAAACGGACACAGCCCCTGGTGATTTGCTCCCGAGCGTTTGAGGGGCAGATAGGAGGAAATCAGCTCGACAATATCAACCCGCTCACGGATTTCCTGAATTTTGCTTTCAGCGATCCGTCCGCTCATCCGTTGCTTAGCTCCGCAATTGTGATATTATTGCCGCCCGCCTCGACCGGTGCCGCGTAAAAAGAGGTCACACTCCGATGTGCGGAAAGTTGCTCACGCACAACCTTGCGCAGGATCCCTTCGCCCGCCCCGTGAACGATCTCAACAACGCTGTTACCACTTTGCAACGCATCGTCCAGAAATCGTTCCAGGCGCGGCAACGCCTCGTCGACACGCAGCCCGACCAGCAGCAGCCGGGTCGCGTGAATATCGCGTTCGATCCGGCTTTGCACTCGCGGTGGCGCGGTGGTGCCGGTAAAACGTCGCGGTTCAAACTGGCGCAACGCGGCTAAAGGTTGGCGTATCTTTTTACCCCCTATCGAGAGTTCGACCATTTCTCCACTGATGCTGACCACCACACCTTCGACGTTCAACGCCGAAACCAGCAGGCGTTCACCGGTGACCACGGCGCGCGGCTTGCGTCCCCGTGGCACACGGTTCGCTGGTTGCGGCAGAGCGTCTTCGATCTTGCGCAAGGCGTTTGTTAATTCGGTCCGCTGCGCCGCAGCGACCGTCTGCGTAGCGGCGTTGCGCAACAGGGACCGTAAATCCTTTTCCGCTTTGTGGACCGCGTTCTGCCCCTGCTCGCGCGCTTGCGCCAAAATTTCTCGTCGTTGTGCTTCCAGTTCGGTCAGCAACTGGTGCCGTTTGTCCCGTTCCCGTTGTGCCGCCGCGCGCAACTTGCGGGTTTCCTCGACATCCTCGGCCAGCGTTTTTTGCAGGGCATGTAACCGCTCAAGCAAGTGCTGACTTTCGCGCTCATCGCGATGGAGATAGGTTGCCGCGTGATCGAGTAGTGCCGCTGGCAGTCCCAGCCGCGCCGCAATCACAAAAGCACTGCTCGCGCCCGGAACACCGTAATTCAATCGATAGGTTGGGACCAGCGTCTCGGCATCGAAATCGACGGCGGCGTTTTCGACGGCGTCATGCAGCAGGGCGTAACTCTTGACCATCTGCAAGTGTGTGGTGGCAATGGTACGCGCTCCCAATTCACGCAGACGATCGAGGGTTGCCAGCGCCAACGCCCCCCCTTCAGCCGGATCGGTGCCGGTGCCGACTTCATCGAGCAGCACCAAGGTCTCGGCATCAGCGGTAGCGAGGATTTCCCGTAAGCGCACCAAGTGCCCGGAAAAGGTCGACACGTGTTCTTCAATACTCTGTTCATCGCCGATATCGGCAAAAACACGTCTGAACGGGTAGATGCGACTCTCTGCCGCACAGGGGATCGGTAGTCCGGCCTGCACCATCAGAGTCAGCAGCCCCGCCGTTTTCAGTGCTACTGTTTTCCCGCCGGTATTTGGCCCGCTGATAATCAACGCCGCCCCGGCAGCGGTCAACAGCAGATCGACCGGAATAACCGGTGTGCTCCGCAGCGAACAGTCGGGGTTGAAAATCAGCAGGGGATGACGCGCTCGCTTCAATTCAAGCAGCGGTTGCGTTGCCAGCTGTGGTGTCATGCACCCGGCCCGACGTGAAAATTCGCCGCAGGCACTACGCAGATCAAGGTGCGCCAGCAACTGTTGGTTACGCCGCAGCGCCTCTTCTGAATCGTGTACAGCGGTGGTCAAACGTAACAGGATCCGGTCAATTTCGCGCTGTTCGGCGCGCTGCAGGTGGTGTAATTCGTTATTCAGCGCCAGCGTTCCGGCCGGTTCGATAAACAGCGTCTGACCACTCGCTGACTCGTCATGGACAAAACCTTTCAGGTGCCCCCGAAAATCCGCTTTGACCGGTACCACATAACGCCCGTTACGCTCGGTAATCAGGCGTTCCTGAAAGATTGGCGCCAGCTTGTCCGAACTCAGCAACTGGTCAAGGGTCTGGCGGATCCGGCCCCGTAGCGCAATCATCTTGCGCCGGATTTTGTCCAGTTCAAAAGAGGCGCTGTCTTTAATGTCCCCACCCTCGGCAAAACACGCGTCCAGGTCTTCCCGTAACGGTTTGAGCCCCTCAAGTTGAGTGGCTAACGCCGTCAAGCGCGGACTTTTGTCTCCGTCGTTAAAAAAGCGCCGCAGTGCCACCGCCGTTCGCAAACTGTCGCGCACGCCGAGCAGATCGTCCGGGCGCAGACAACTGCCGTCGGCCCGGGCACGCACCAACGTCGGCTGTAGATCACCGCAGCCACCAAGAGGAGGGCGACCGTAGAGTGCCAGTACTGCGACCATCTCCGCGCACTCCGCCAGCGCCTCTGCAATCGCCGCTTGATCGGGCAGCGGTGCCAGTTGCGCTACCCGTCCCTGCCCGAGGGGGGTCAAACAGAAGCCAGCCAGAATTGTCCGCAGCTTGGAAAATTCCAGAACTTCAAAGCTCGTCATACTCATGTATTTTTAATCAATGCGTTATTTCTGACGGCGCTTCGGCCATGGGCAAACATCTTGCCCCCAAGCTCGATAAAGGGTGGCGCCAGTTGCGACGCTTTCAGCATCTCTGGCACCGGTTGTGGTGCCGGTTTGAGGGTCAGGGCATAGAGTACCATCGCGAGCAGAACCACCCCTTGAGTCAACCCAAAAAAACCGCCCAAAACCCGATTGGCACCCCCCAGAAAAAGGAGTCTGATCAATTTTGAAAAAACAGAACCAAAAACCGAAAAGAGCAGCATGGCAGTGCTGAAAATCGTCACAAATGCCACGGCAGTTGCCATCTGGGGTGACAGTGCGAGGAGCTCACCGACAAGTTCTGCTAATGGTGGATGATAATGATAAGCCAGCAGTGCCCCTCCCACCAGCCCGAGCAGAGAACATATTTCCTTGAGCACGCCACGTAACAACCCCTTGGCCAGAAAGGCCGCAAGGATCACAAGAATGCCACTATCGAGAAGATTCACGCCCGGCTATGCTCCTGTCGCGGTTGGTCAGGATGTCAGTTGTGCCTTGACCATCTCGCTGACCACCCGGCCATCGGCCCGCCCGACAGTCTGGGGTGCGACCAGCTTCATCACCGCCCCCATGTCACGCAGCGATGTTGCACCGCTGGCGGCAATCGCCTGAATAACCAGTTCCCGCAACGCATTCGCGTCGAGTTGCGCCGGCAAAAACTCCTGGATTACGAGCAACTCGGCTTCTTCCTTTTCCGCCATTTCAACCCGGTCGTTGTCACGGAAAACCTGCGCTGACTCGCGTCGTTGTTTCATCAGGGTAGAAAGAACGCTGATAACATCGCTGTCACTCAGTTCTCCGCCTGTCTCGATTTCCTTGTTCTTGATCGCAGTCCGCATCATCCGAATGGTATCGAGTCGCAGCTGGGCTTTCGCCTTCATCGCCAACTTCATTTCGGTGACGAGTCGTTCCGGTATCGTTGCCACGTGTTCCTCCTTCAATCATGTGAACATGAGATCGCTCTTTTCAATACCATCAACACGAAGAGGGCGACCGATGACCGGCGCCCTTTTTAACTGAACAAAAAATTATAAAGAGAGTGTCAAATTAACACAAACTATTTTTTTCGCGCACCCTTTTCGGCGATTCCGGAGAGACCAAAGCGGCGGCGTAACTCATCACACACCGTTTCCGGCTGCAGATCGTAGTAGCCCAGCAGCACCAGACAATGAAAAAACAGGTCTGCCATTTCGTAAACCACTTCGCCGCGTTCGCCGCCCTTCCCGGCAATCGCAACCTCGGTGGCTTCTTCACCAATTTTACTGAGAATTTTATCGAGTCCCCTGGCATACAACGAGGCGACGTAGGAATCATCGCTTGCCGCCGCCTTGCGCTGCTGAATCACCGCGTATAGCGCGGCGAGGATATCTTCCCGACTCTGTTCATCGCTCATGACATGCTTCCGTTCATTTCGTTTCACTCACAACCGGGCGGGCCGCGACACCGTGCTGGAGCAGATATTCCTTACATTCACCGATCGTATATTCACGAAAATGAAAGATGCTCGCTGCCAGGGCGGCACTCGCGCCCCCCTCGACCAACCCTTCACGAATATGCTCCAGGTTGCCAACTCCCCCCGAAGCGATTACCGGGATTTCAACCGCATCGCTGACCGCGCGGGTCAGCAGGATATCATAACCATCCCTGGTTCCATCGCAATCCATCGACGTCAGCAGGATCTCGCCACAGCCGTAGCTCTCCATCCGTGTTGCCCACTCAAGTACATCAATCCCGGTGGCGTTACGGCCGCCATGGGTATACACCTCCCAGGCTTGCGGCGCGGAGTTTTTCACCCGGCGCGCATCGATGGCAACCACGATACATTGGGAGCCAAAGCGTTCGGCGGCCTCGCGAACGAATTCGGGGCGTTGCACTGCCGCCGTATTGATCGACACCTTGTCCGCTCCGGCGTTGAGCAGGTTGCGGATATCGGCGATCTCGCGTACCCCGCCGCCGACGGTCAACGGCATGAAAACGCGCTCAGCAGTCCGAGCCACCACGTCGAGGATGATGCTGCGCTTGTCACTGGAGGCGGTGATGTCAAGAAAGGTCAGCTCGTCAGCCCCCTGGGCGCAATACGCCTCAGCGGCCTCGACCGGATCACCGGCGTCGCGCAGGCCGACAAAGTTGACCCCCTTGACGACACGGCCGTCCTTGACGTCAAGGCAGGGGATAATTCGTTTGGTCAGCATGTTATTTTTCCCTGGTTAACGCCACGGCTTCGCGCAGATTAATCGCCCCGGAATAAATCGCCTTGCCGGCAATCACCCCGCTGACGCCGGACGATTCGATCGCCATCAGGTGGCGAATATCATCGAGGCTCGACAGCCCCCCTGAGGCGATGACCGGGATGTTGATCGCTTCGGCCAAGGCCCTGGTCGCCGCGATATTCGGCCCCTGCATCATGCCGTCACGGGCAATGTCGGTGTAGATGATTGCCTCAACGCCGAACCCTTCCATCTCCCTGGCCATGTCGGTGGCCCGTTTGGTGGTGACGTCGGCCCAGCCGCGCACCGCCACCAGACCGTCTTTGGCATCGATACCGACCACGATCCGACCGGGAAACTTGCGGCAGGCAGCTGCGACCAGTGCCGGGTTTTCCTTGGCGATGGTGCCGAGAATGACCCGCTTGATGCCGAGTTTGAGGTAAGCCTCAATCGTCGCCATGTCGCGAATGCCGCCGCCGAGTTCAGCCGGAATATCGATCGCTTTGACAATCGCTTCGATCGCCGCCTTGTTCTTCGGCACCCCGGCGAACGCCCCGTCGAGATCGACGATATGGAGCAGCTCCCCCCCTTGCTCCTGCCAGATACACGCCTGAGCCGCCGGGTCATCGTGGTAGACGGTATCTTTATCCATCAGCCCCTGCTCCAGGCGGACGCAGCGCCCTCCCTTGAGATCGATCGCGGGTAAAATAATCACTTATAACTCTCCGAAATTCTGAAAAATTTTCAGTCCAACCGTCTGGCTCTTTTCAGGATGAAACTGGGTCGCCATGATATTATCGCGCCACAGCGAGGCGCAGAAATCGATTGCGCCGTAACGGCAACTGGCGGCGACATCCTGCGGATTTTCCGCCGCGCAATAATAGGAATGCACAAAATAGACGAAACTGCCATCGTCAACCCCATTAAGCAGCGGGGACGGGCGGCGGAGCTGAATATTATTCCATCCCATATGCGGCACTTTGAGTCGTTCGCCGTTTTCCACCATCCGCGCCGGGAAACGCACCACCTTGCCGGGGATCAGACCCAGCCCCTGATGACAGCCGAATTCCTCGCTTTCATCAAAAAGCATCTGCATGCCGACACAGATACCGAGCAACGGCTTCCCCGCCGCAACATGTGTCAGCAGCGGAGCTACGAACCCACCGGCGCGCAGATTATGAATGCAGTCACGAAACGCCCCGACGCCGGGGAGCACCACCTTGTCGGCGGTCGCGATAGCGGCGGGATCGGCACTGACGCGTACGGCGCAGCCCAGTTTCTCGAACGCCTTGGCGACGCTGCGCAGGTTCCCCATTTCGTAATCAATAATCGTGATCATGATCGCCTATTCCAGCTTACCCTTGGTTGACAATACTCCGCTAATCCGCGGGTCGATGCTGGTTGCCTCGTCGAGAGCCCGGCCAAACGCCTTGAAAATCCCTTCGATGATGTGGTGCAGGTTGTCACCGTAAGCCAGGTTGACGTGAATGTTCGCCCCGGAGTGATTGCAGAACGCAACAAAAAATTCCTCGACCAGTTCGGTGTCAAACTCGCCAACCTTGGCCTTGGGAAGATCAACATTAAAGACCAGAAACGGACGCCCCGAAAAATCGATAATGACGGAGGCCAGCGCCTCATGCATCGGCATCGTTGCCCGACCGAAACGCTTCACCCCGGTTTTGTCGCCGAGCGCCTGTTTGAACGCCTCGCCGAGGACGATGCCGAGATCTTCGACGGTGTGATGGGCATCGATTTCGACATCCCCGCTCGCCTTGACCGACAGATCAAAAAAGCCGTGCCGTGCCAGCGCTGCAAGCATGTGATTGAAAAAATGCACCGGGGTCTCGATATGATGCAAACCGGAACCGTCCAGTTTCAACCCGATACTGATATTGGTCTCTTTGGTTTCGCGAGTAACTGTTGCGGTTCGTGGCATAGTCGATCTCTCCTTTTAGCTCAAACTCTTTTTTACAATTTCAGCTGAGGCAGAATCTGTTACAGCGACTATTTCATCAAGCCGGATCGACACCGACTTGCCGTGCGCTTCCAGCCCTTCAAGCGCGGCGATGCGAATGATCGGCTCGCCGAGCCGCTGCAAACCGGCCTGACTGAACGAAACGATACTCGACTTCTTGACGAAATCATCGAGGGACAGCGGCGAAAAGAAGCGTGCGGTGCCACCGGTCGGCAAGGTATGATTCGGTCCGGCGAGATAATCACCAGCGGCTTCGGGGGTATAGTGGCCCATGAAAATCGCCCCGGCATGACGGATCCGGGGGAGCAGCCCAAAGGGATCGGCGACCGCCAGTTCAAGATGTTCCGGTGCCAGCCGATTGGAAAAATCAACCGCCTCGGCCAGATCCCGCGCGATGATGATCGCCCCGTAATTGTCGATCGACTGGCGGGCGATTGTCTCGCGAGACAATTCGCGGAGTTGCACTTCGACCTCCTGCTGCACCGCACTTGCCAGCGCGGTATCGGTGGTGATCAGGATTGACGAAGCCAGCTCGTCATGCTCCGCCTGTGACAACAGATCGGCGGCGATATGCGCCGGATTGCCGCTGCCGTCGTTAATTACCAGAATTTCGCTCGGGCCGGCGATCATGTCGATATCGACCTGCCCGAAAACCAGTTGTTTGGCGGTGGCGACATAAATATTTCCCGGGCCGGTGATCTTGTCGACCCGGGGGATCGTCGCTGTGCCGTAGGCCAGCGCCGCGATGGCCTGCGCTCCACCGATCTTGAAGATGCGATCGACGCCAGCAATCCGCGCCGCCGCCAGCACATGGGGATTGACGTTGCCGTCCGGCATCGGTACCACCATGATCACTTCGTCCACCCCGGCGACCTTGGCCGGGACGGCATTCATCAGCACCGAGGAGGGATAGGTGGCTTTCCCGCCGGGGACGTAAATGCCGACCCGGTCGAGGGGACGCACCAGTTGACCGACCAACACATCCTCTTCGTCAGTCGAGAGCCAGGTTTCCTGCTTCTGTTTGCGATGGTAGGCACCGATACGCGCGGCGGCCAGTTCCAGATCGGCGTAGGCCTGCGGCTCAAGCTGCGCACAAGCGTGTTCGATCTCGGCGGCAGTCACTTCGACGCTGGCGGCGGTCACTGTTAACCGATCAAACCTGGCGGTCAGCTCAAACACCGCTGCGTCACCGCGCTGTCGCACAGCGGCGATGATCGCCTTGACCGTTTCTTCGACGCCCGTCGGCGCAGTTGCGCCGCGCGCCTCAATGATTGCAAAAGTGCGCGCGAAATCATCATCACTGAAATTGAGAATGCGCATCATCTTTTTCGCCTCCTCGCCAAGGGATTAAACGGAAATGCGGGTTTCGTTGCCAACGACTCTTTCAAGCCCTTCGATAATTCCGAGCACCCGGCGATGTTTGGTTTTGAGACTGGCGCGGTTGACGATCAGGTGGGTGGTGATCTCGGCAATCGTCTCAACCTCGACCATGCCGTTTTCGCGCAACGTCACCCCGGTCGAGACCAGATCGACAATCCGTTCCGCCAGACCGACCAGCGGCGCCAGTTCAATTGAGCCGTAGAGTTTGATCAGCTCAACCTGCACCCCTTTGGCGGCAAAGTAGCGTTCGGTAATATGCGGATATTTGGTCGCGACACGAATATTCGACCAGTTGGCCGGGTCGTCTCCCTTGCGCAGTTCCGCCGGTTCGGCAACGACCAACCGGCAGTAACCGAATTTAAGATCGAGCGGCTCGTACAGATCTTTCCCCTGCTCCAGCAGGGTATCCTTGCCGACCACGCCGATATCAGCGCAGCCATATTCAACGTAGGTCGGCACGTCGGTCGCGCGCACCGCCATGAAACGATATCTATCGACACTGTTTTCAAAGACCAGCTTGCGACTTTCCTCACTGAACTCGGGACAGATGACGCCGATCTCCGCCAGCATCTCCATCGTGTCGCGCATGATCCGCCCCTTCGGCAGAGCAAAAGTAATGTAGTCACTCATTTTTCAACCTTTTATTTTCAGCGACCCGGCGAATATCCGCACCGAGGCCCTGCAACTTTTCTTCGATCCGTTCGTAGCCGCGATCCAGATGATAGATACGCGAAATTTCAGTCGTATTATCCGCTGCCAACCCGGCCAGAATCAGGCTGGCGCTGGCACGCAGATCGGTCGCCATGACCGGCGCACCGAGCAGTTCGCGCACCCCGCGCACCGTCGCACAGCGGCCATCGATGGAAATATTCGCTCCCATCCGTTGCAGCTCGCAGACGTGCATGAAGCGATTTTCGAACACCGTCTCGGTAATTGTGCTCGTCCCCCCGGCCAAACTCATCAGTGCCATAAACTGCGCCTGCATGTCGGTTGGAAAGCCGGGATGAGGCAAGGTTTTGATATTGACCGGCTCAAGCTGCTGCGGTCCGCGCACCCTTACGCCGTCTGCGACCAGCTCGACATTGACCCCCGCCTGGTGCAGCTTGCTGACCAGCGCGTCCTGATGTTCCAGGGTGCAGCCGCGCAGCAGGATATTGCCCCCGGTGATCGCTGCGGCAATCATAAATGTTCCCGCCTCAATCCGGTCGGGCATCACCTGATAATCGAGGGGTGCCAGGGCATCGACCCCCTGAATGTGAATTTTATCACTGCCATCCCCTTCGATCACCGCGCCCATATCGCGCAGTGCGTTAGCCAGGTCAACAATCTCCGGCTCACACGCGGCATTTTCGAGGATCGTTTCCCCCTGCGCGAGGGTCGCCGTCATCAGCAGATTTTCTGTCGCGCCAACCGACGGCATGTCAAGATAGATCGGTGCTCCGCGCAGTTGCGTCGCCTTGGCCTCGACATAGCCATGATCAAGGGTGATTTCCGCGCCGAGGGCTTCCAGCCCCTTCAGGTGCAGATTAATCGGTCGTGCACCGATGGCGCATCCTCCCGGCAGACTGACCCGCGCTCGACCGAAACGGGCCAGCAACGGGCCCAACGCCAGCACCGAGGCGCGCATTGTCCGTACCAGTTCGTACGGCGCTTCGAGGCTCGCAATCGCACCGGCATCGATCTCCAGACTGTTCCGGTCAGCGACAATCTGGGCACCGAAACCGGTCAGCAATTTCTCCACGGTATCGATATCGCGCAGCTGCGGCACATTGCGCAGACGATGGATGCCGGAGGCCAGCAACGTCGCGAAAAGCAGGGGCAAGGCAGAATTTTTTGCACCGCTGATGGCCACCTCCCCGGTCAATGGCCGCCCGCCGTGAATAACTATTTTATCCATTGCACCCTAGTCAAGACAACATCCTGAAATTTCAGTACCGCGATCACTCCCCACCCGGCCACCTATGACCCGGTCAATCCCGGCATAATCAGCACGCATAAAAATATCGGTAAAACCGGCGGCGGTGAACAGTTCGCGTACTGCCGCGGCCTGATCAATCCCGATCTCGACCAGCAGCCAGCCGCCAAAGTTGAGCCGGGCAGGGGCCTGACGGGTCAACGCCCGATACGCATCCAAACCATCCTCGCCCCCGTCGAGAGCCCGGCGGGGCTCAAAATCACGCACCTCCGGCATTAAACCGGCCAGATCGCCACAGCGGATATAGGGCGGATTGGAAACGATCAGATCGAAGCATCCTGCCGCGAGTTGAAATAAATCCCCTTCGGCAAACGCGATCCGCCCGCTGACCGCATGCCGTTCCGCATTGTCCCGCGCGACAGCGAGTGCCGCCGGATCAATATCGATCGCAGTGAAGGACGCTGCGGGACGTTCATGGGCAAGCGCAATCGCAATCGCACCGCTGCCGGTGCCGATATCAAGGCAGTTCCCGCTGGCCGGCAAACGCTGCAACGCTTCTTCTACTAACACCTCGGTGTCGCTGCGCGGAACCAGCACCGCCGGGGTCACCCGCAACGGCAACGACCAGAACTCCGTTTCACCAAGGATATACTGTAATGGCTCGCGCGCCGCGCGGCGGCGCACCAGTTCCCGGTAAGTATCAAGTTCCGCCACCGTTACCGGTCGTTCAAAATTGAGATAGAGGCCAACCCGATCAAGCTTCAGCACCTGACCCAGTAAAAGTTCGGCGTCGCGACGTCCCCCGGCAATGCCGCGCCCGTCCAGATAGCTCGCGGTCGATTTCAGCAGATTCAAAAGCGTCCAGGTTTCGACCAAACCTACTCCCCCTGCTGGCGACTCAATGCTGCGGCTTGATAATGTGTCGCCAGCGCATCGAGGACTTCACCAAGGCTGCCCTGCATGATCTGGTCAAGCTTGTAGAGCGTCAAACCGATGCGATGATCGGTACATCGCCCCTGCGGGAAATTGTAGGTCCGGATGCGCTCGCTGCGGTCGCCACTGCCGACCTGACTTTTGCGATCTGCCGCAGTCGCTGCATCCTGCTCCGCCTGCATCTGCTCGAAGAGCCGTGATTTCAGCACTTTAAGCGCTTGAGCCTTGTTTTTGTGCTGTGACTTCCCATCCTGACAACTAACCACCAGCCCGGACGGCAGATGGGTAATCCGAATCGCCGACTCGGTCTTGTTGACGTGCTGCCCCCCCGACCCGGAGGAACGGAAAACATCAATCCGCAAGTCTGTCATTTCAATGTCGACATCAACATCTTCGGCTTCCGGCAAGACCGCCACGGTACAGGCAGAGGTGTGAATGCGCCCCTGGGTTTCGGTCTCGGGAACCCGCTGCACCCGATGGGTTCCGCTTTCGTATTTCAGGCGTGAGTAGACCCGCACCCCGCTGATCATCGCGATCACTTCCTTGTATCCGCCGGCATCGGCCTCGGAGGTACTTAAGATCTCGACTTTCCAGCGCCGGGTCTCAGCGTAGCGCGAATACATGCGAAACAGATCCGCTGCAAAAAGGGCCGCTTCTTCACCGCCGGTGCCCGCACGGATTTCGAGGATAATATTCTTTTCGTCGTTGGGATCGGTCGGCAAAAGGAGCAATTTGAGGTGTTCTTCGAGCTCCGCCTTGCGTGCCTCCAGCCCCGGCAGTTCCAGTTGCGCCAGCTCGCGCATCTCGGCGTCGCTCTCTTTGAGCAGTTCACGGTTGCCATCGATATCAGCACAAACCTTGCGGTAACGGGCGTAGACCTCGACCATTTCCGCCAGATTGGCGTGTTCCCTGGTCAGTTCGCGAAATTTCTGCTGATTGGCGACCGCCGTCGGATCAGACAACAGCCCCTCCACTTCACGGAACCGATCAACGACTTCTTCCAGTTTGGTAAACATAGATAGACAGGGGCACCAGCACAGCGCAAATGTTAGAGTTTCGAAAATTCCTGGCGTACGGCACCGATTTCACCGCAAGTCATCGTCCCTTCGGGACAGGCACCACGCAAGCAACCTGGTCCCGCCTGGCCGAAAAGCAACGGCGCGACCGGACGGACCGCTCGCAACATCTCAATCGCCAGTGCACGAATCTCCCACTGTGCCCGGCGACAACAACGAAGCGAGAAAAAATGCAGCAGTTCGCGACCATTCATGCTGATCACGATCTTGGTCGCAGCCGCATTTGGCAACACAAAACGGGCATCCTCCGCCGGGATATCCGCCGCCAGCAGTTCCGTGTAAACCGTGTGGATCTCGTCGAGCAGCCGGTGATAACGCTCCGCCAGTTCTGGCCGGGCATTGATGGTCTCCGGGGTGACGGCCTCAAAGCGCTCCTGGTGGGCAACGTAACGCTGACTCTGCTGGGAATATGAGGCAATCCGGTGGCGAACCAACTGGTGGGAGCAGGCACGACTGATCCCTTCGGCCCCGAAGGAAAACGTCGCGTGTTCAAGAACCGAAAGATGCCCGAGCTCAACAATCTTGCGTAACAGAACTTCGCGGTCGTTGCGACTTTTGGCGAGCAATTGATCGATGGAGGAGGCAGAATAACACAGCCGTGCGGCGGCGGCAACCACCTGTTCCGGATCGGGGGTATGGGTCAGCAGCTGAACACGCATCGGATTCCGTCGCTTACGACCGATCCGGCCTGAGCCCGGACCGGGAGAGAGTGCTGCAAAAAAGAAACGGCCATTGCGGCCGTTTCTCGCGCGTGCCTAGTTTTTTGCGTACTTCTTGCGGAAGCGTTCGATCCGGCCAGCGGTATCGAGCAACTTTTGCTTGCCGGTGTAAAACGGGTGGCAGGCGGAACAAACTTCAGTCGTAATCCCATCCATCTTGGTCGAACGAGTGGTAAATGTTTCACCGCAGTGACACTTGACAGTGATTTCCTCATATTTCGGGTGAATTTCCGGTTTCATGATCATTGCTCCTTGCGGTCTGGCTTGGCACAGACCTTAAGTTGGTATCGTCAAGTGCGGACAAATAGCATTTATGTCCGCTTTATGCAAGATTTTTCTTGTTCCCCTATTATTGATTCATCGAGTCAAAAAACTCCTGATTGCTTTTGGTTTCAGAGAGCTTGTCGAGCAGAAACTCCATGCCGTCAACGGCGTTCATCGACGAAAGAATTTTACGCAACAACCAGATCCGTTGCAGGGAGGTCTGATCGAGGAGGAGTTCCTCACGGCGGGTCCCCGATTTATTGATGTCGATCGCGGGGAAGGTTCGCTTGTCGACCAGCCGCCGATCAAGTTGCAATTCCATATTGCCGGTGCCCTTGAATTCCTCAAAGATAACTTCGTCCATCTTGCTGCCGGTATCGATCAGCGCCGTCGCGATAATCGTCAGGCTGCCCCCCTCTTCGATATTACGCGCGGCACCGAAAAAGCGCTTCGGTTTGTGCAGGGCATTTGAATCGACCCCGCCGGAAAGAATCTTGCCGGAAGGGGGCACGACCGTATTATACGCCCGCGCCAGACGCGTGATGGAATCGAGCAGAATCACCACGTCGCGCTTGTGCTCGACCAGCCGCCGCGCTTTTTCGATAACCATCTCGGCCACCTGGACGTGGCGTGAAGCCGGTTCGTCAAAGGTCGAGGAGATCACTTCGCCGTTGACGTTACGCTGCATGTCGGTGACTTCTTCCGGGCGCTCGTCAATCAGCAGGACGATCAGATAAATTTCAGGGTGATTGGCGGTTATCGAGTTGGCAATGTTCTGCATCAGCATCGTCTTGCCGGTGCGTGGTGGCGCAACGATCAGCGCGCGTTGCCCTTTGCCGACCGGCGTTGCCAGGTCGATGACCCGGGCGGACAGATTGTCGGCTGTCGTTTCGAGGATAATTCGTTCTTCGGGATAAAGGGGCGTCAGATTGTCAAACAGGGTCTTGCGTCGTGCCACCGCCGGGTCCTCGTAGTTAACCTCGGACACCTTGAGCAGGGCAAAGTAACGCTCCCCTTCCTTGGGCGGACGGATTTGCCCGGACACCGTATCGCCGGTGCGCAGGTTGAAACGCCGAATCTGCGACGGAGAGACGTAGATATCGTCAGGACCGGGGAGATAGTTGGCATCGGGAGCGCGTAAAAAGCCGAAACCGTCAGGGAGGATTTCCAGCACTCCTTCACCCGAAATTTCGCCGTTCTTGGCCGAAGCGTTGA
The DNA here is from genome assembly GCA_019429445.1 of Desulfuromonadaceae bacterium. Lineage (NCBI taxonomy): Bacteria > Pseudomonadati > Thermodesulfobacteriota > Desulfuromonadia > Desulfuromonadales > Desulfuromonadaceae > Desulfuromonadaceae bacterium. Next base: position 55,324 of record JAHYIW010000008.1, on the reverse strand, counting down.
GGATCGAAAAAATCAGATCCTGCTTGCGCATCCCCGAGGTTCCCTCAACCTTGAGGCTGATGGCCAGTTCCGCCAGTTCCGTCGCTTTTTTCTCTTTCAGTTCTTTCAGGTTCATTCCTGCTCCTTGGTCATCACAGCATCCCGCGCACCGCAAAACGGCATCACGCAAATGACATGACAATATGCCCGGCACCGCCGAACATCGCTAATTCACTTATGTATTTGTCAAACTTTGGTAGTTTTCCTGCTCGATTTGATTTCGGGTATTTAGAAGTTCACTATGGGGTTAACGCGCGTTTACGCGTTGCTCATTGTCACTCGCTTTTCCGGATATTGATTGTCAGATTTTGTGAAAGGGTCTCGTACGTAGGCTTGAAATGTTGTAGCTTCAGCTTTTATGTACCTGCTTTAACAGGCTGTGTCAACTGCTATTGTCGTTTTTTCTTCCTTTTGCCAGAAAAAGCGGCATCCACCGGGGGCGCGTGAATGCCGCTTTTGAAAAATGTCTACTGGGCCGTAGCAGGGGCCACCGGAAGACTCTGCAACTGACCGCCCGGCTTTAATGCACTGGTTAATCGGTCGAACAGCTCCCGGTAACGGCGCGAATAATTGGTGCCACCAAAAATTACCCGATCCGGTTCGGTCAACAGGCGATTGATCCCGTCGACAGAGATATCCTCGATATCAACCCGCGTTGCCAGATTATAATAGGCTTTGTCAAAGTTGGGATACTGCAATGGCAAAAACGGCTCCGTGGCATAACCGGGAAACTCCCAGAGCACGTCACCGCTGACCGTCGCCACCGCCGCAGTCGCCAGCAGCATGTCAAAATCGGCATGCAAATAGCTGAGGTTGGTACGATCCCAACGTTTTTCACCGCGCGTCACGCCGTTGACAATGATGATCAGCAGCCCATCGACGCCGTTGCGATCAGCCAGCTCCCGAACCACCAGCGGATCAAACCGGTAGCTGCGGAAAAACGGTTCCCGGTCGTTCATCGCGCCTCTGGTCACCAGCCGTTGATACAGCGCCGCCGGATCGCCGACAATTTCACGGATATCAAAATAGCCTTTAACCTTGCGCAACATCTCGACCAGTCGTGCTTCCTTGCCCAGATTGTTTTTCATCAGCACCTTCGCCAGTTCCCCGGCTTCGGGATAAATCTTCAGCGAGTCGGTATCGATCAATAACGGCAGCACCCCAAGGGTCTGGACACGCACCCGGTATTCATCCTTGGATACTTTGTAAAATTTTTCCGCGCACCCACTCAGCAGCAAAGCGGAACTCAGCAGCGCAATCAACATCCAACGCATGGCAATCCTCCTGTTATTCAATCGGGTTCCTTGTAGTCTAGCGGAAAAGCCGCCCAAGGGAAACGGTTATGATGCCGATTCCGGCGGTACTCCCCATACCCGCGCCAGCGCAGGGATCGTAGAAATTTGAAAGTTGGCGCAGCCCCACGCCAGCACTTCGGCAGCGGATGCTCCGGTTAGCTCTGGCGCCGGTTCCTGGCCAAGGAAAAGAAGTGTGTCGCGAATCAGCACCCCTCCCGAGTGCAGCGCCAGATCGGCAACATCTCCATGACGTTTGCTGAGTTTTTCGCCGTTAACTGCCAGCGCCAGTGGCAGATGAAGATAGGCGGGGGGAGTCAGGCCGAGACATTTGTACAGATAAATCTGGCGGGGCGTCGAACCGAGCAGATCTGCGCCACGCACCACTTGATTGATCCCGGCGGCGGCATCGTCGACCACACAGGCGAGCTGATAGGAAAAAATCCCGTCTGCGCGACGCATCACAAAATCACCCACTTCCGCAGCCAGATTCTGAACGCAACGCCCGAACACCCCGTCGACAAAGACCACCGGGCTGCTCGTAACCCGCAGACGCAACGCCCGCTCCACATGCCCCGGCGGCAGCCCGGCGCGGCATGTCCCTGGGTAGACCGGTCCTTCTTCACTCGCTTGCGGCGCACTGGCAAGGATTTCCTTGCGTGAACAGCCACAAGCAAAAACCATCCCCTGCGCACGCAGCTCTTCCACCGCCGCCGCATACGCCCCCGTCCGCCGACTTTGCCAGACGATTTCTCCGTCCCACTCCATGCCGAGTCGTTCCAGCGTCCGCAAAATCTCGTCCGCCGCCCCCGTTACCACCCGCGGCGTATCGAGGTCGTCGATCCGCACCAGCCAGCGCCCGCCGCCGCGCCGCGCCAGACAATAACTCCCCACCGCCGCCACCAGCGAACCCCAGTGCAGGGGTCCGCTGGGGCTGGGGGCGAAGCGCCCGACTGTCGGATGTGGGTCACGGGCAGATGTCATTGCAACAGGCATTTCTCACGATTCAGATCAGCACGGATGGTTGAACATTGCTTCGCCATGATGGCGGATGAAACGACGTGTTGTCAATCCACGATTGATGCATTCGCAAAAACGAATTGGATGGTTAAGCAAACCGCGTGGGCCGAGCGTCGAATCGTCGGCGAATGAATATTCTCTCCCTTGACCGGCCCGCCATTTTTGCTTGAAAGAATGAAAGGGGTTGCAGGGTACTAGACTGCGTTGAACCTGGCGCCAGAGGGGTATGATCTTTTGCATTTTATGTTGAAGCAATAAAAAAGCCGCACCGACTGTTAATGACAGTCGGTGCGGCTTTTTGCGTAGGTGCAGGCAGAGGATCAAGGAAGGGGGAAGTCTGCGGAATGAGATCGACTCTCAGGATTTAATCAGTCACCTTACTCTTTCGACAGTAGTCTTGATTATTATTAACATGACATGTTAACTTTTGTCTTGAGTCTATAGCCGATGCTGATATACTTCAGAACAAAGAAATTACAGAAACTATGCTCCGAACAGCGCGAGATGCAGAAGCAGCTGGGTCAGGCAATGACTCGCAAGCTTCAGCAACTGATGGCGGAATTGAGGGCAGCAGAAGCATTGCCGGATATTTCACACCTTCCTCCACCGCGATGCCATGAACTGACCGGGAATCGTGCCGATCAATTTTCGGTAGATCTGGAGCATCCCTATCGGCTGCTCTTCATCCCCGCTGACGATTCGACCCCCTACCGTAACAACGAAGGAATCGATCTGGCGCTGGTCAAAGAAATAGAAATCATTGATATCGAAGATACGCACTGAAACGAGGTGCACAATGAACAAAATGAAAGCAAAAAAGAAGTACTCGTTCGAACCTGATTACGCAGTAGCGCCTGGAGAAACACTCTCCGAGGTAATGACATCACTGGACATGAACCAGAAGGAACTCGCTCGGCGGCTTGAGCTGACCGAGCAGACCCTGATCCGTATTTTCAAGGGCGAGCAGCCGATCTCCTACACGACAGCCAATCGACTGGAATTGGTGACCAGGGTCCCGGCGCGATTCTGGAACAATCTTGAGGCGGAGTACCGGGAGCAACTTGCGAAGACAGAAGAACGGCAGCGTTTGGTAGACAGTATCAAATGGCTGAGAACGATTCCGGTCAAGGAGTTGATTGATCGCGGTTGCCTGGAATCTCAACCAGACAAGGTTTCTATGCTCCGGGAAGTCCTGAAATTCTACGGGGTCGGCACTGTCAAGGCGTGGTCCAAGGTCTGGGCCGTCCCTGCCGTTGCGGCACGCCGCTCGCCCTGTTTCGAAACTCGGCCAGGCGATGCTTCTGCCTGGATTCGGCAGGGGGAACTACAGGCCCATGACATTGAATGCCAACCCTTCGACAAAGCGCGGTTCAAGCTGGCCTTGCAGCATATCCGCGAGCTGACTCGCGAATCTGCGGAGGTTTTCGAGCCTGAGATGAAGCGACTGTGCGCGGAAGCCGGCGTTGCCGTTGCGCCGGTGCGCGAGATGAAAAAGGTGCCTTGGAGCGGAGCGACCAAGTGGCTGACACCAGACAAAGCGATGATCCTGCTGTGCCTGAGGGGGAAGGGGGAAGACAAGTTCTGGTTTTCTTTCTTCCACGAGGCCGGCCATGTGCTGCACGACAGCAAAAAGGATTTGCTGATCAATGACGGGAGCCATGACGATCCACGCGAAGAGCGAGCGAACCAATATGCTGCGGAGATCCTGATCCCGGCCAAATACAACGTGACCATCCCCACCCTGGGATCAAGGGCAGAAATTATCCAGCTCGCTACGGAACTCGGGATTGCTCCTGGAATCGTTGCCGGGCGTTACCAGCATCTTACGGGGAAGTGGAACTTTTTCAAGGACTTGATACGGCCACTGCAGTGGGCAGAAAACAATGAGGCGACTGATGAAAGCAAACCCTCTGTGTGAATTGCGTATCGTGCCCTGAATTTTCCATCTTATAACGAGGTGCATGATGAAAAATCAACTGCCAGCTTCGAAGACTACAAAATTCGCCGGGTTTACGATGAGAAAGCCGAAACCTGGTATTTTTCAGTCGTCGATATCATTCAGGCGCTGCTGCAAAACCACGATTTTCAAGCAGCGCGCAATTACTGAAAGGTTCTCAAGAACCGACTGAACAAAGAAGGAAACGAGTCGGTTACAAAATGTAACCGACTGAAGCTGGAGGCCGCCGACGAGAAGAAATATCTCACCGACGTTGCCAGCCCCGAGACCCTGCTGCGGCTGATCCGGACCGTTCCCTCGACCGTGCCAGAGAGTACTGGCAGCAACACGGTCGCAGCGAAAAGTGGATTCAGCAGCGGATGATGGGGCAGGAAACCCGCAACAAGCTGACCGATTACTGGAATAATGCTTGCCTGTTCCAAATACGAGGTATATATTTTTTAAGATCGACACTTTGTAACAAGAGACGGTGACCATGAATCTCACGGCACAGCAAAGACTCCTTGATCTATTCGGCAGGCAAAGCGTGGTCCGCTCCCGCGATCTTGAACAACATGAAATCCCTCGGGTTGAGATCAGCCGTCTGTGCAAGCGAGGTGTGGTTCAGCGCGTCGGGCGCGGGATCTATCGGCTGACAGATGCACAGGTAACAGAGCATCAGACCCTGGCCGAGGTTTGCAAAGCAATCCCTAACGGTGTGGTCTGCCTCCTTTCCGCACTTCGCTTTCACGATCTGACAACACAAGCACCATTCGAGATCTGGATGGCGATTGACGTCAAAGCTCATCTCCCCAAAACCACCCTGCCAATAAAATTTGTCAGATTTTCAGGACCTGCGCTCAGTGAGGGTGTAGAAACTCACCGGATTGATGGCGTGGAGATAAAAGTTTACTGCCTTGCGAAGACCGTCGCCGACTGTTTCAAATATCGTCATAAAATCGGGCTGGATGTTGCCCTGGAAGCACTTCGTGAAAGCCGGAAAAGTGGCCGGTGTACAATCGATGACCTCTGGCGTTACGCCAAGGTCTGCCGGGTGAGCAATGTCATGATGCCGTATATAGAGGTGATGGCCATATGACTCAAATTCGGGGAGCAAATATCGCAGCTTCGGTTCGTCGGCGATTGCTTGACCAGGCAAGATCAAAGCGGGTCGATTTCAATCTGCTGCTCACCCGTTACGGGCTGGAAAGGTTTCTCTATCGCCTGGGCCGCTCAGAATACCGGGAACGCTTTGTTCTGAAAGGTGCCATGCTTTTTCCGTTGTGGGGAGTTGTCAGTTACCGTTCGACACGGGACGTTGATCTGCTCGGTTATGGAGATAGTGAGATCGAAGCGCTGGTTACGGTATTTCGTTCAATCTGCCAAACAGATGTGGCCGAGGACGGGATCACTTTTGATACGGCCAGTGTCCAGGCTGAAGACATCAGGGACCAGATGGAATACGGCGGCACGAGGCTCAAACTCAATGCCGACCTTGCCGGTGCCCGCATTCATCTGCAAGTGGATATCGGTTTCGGCGACGTAATAACACCCTCAGCAGATTCTGCCGAATACCCGACGTTACTTGATCACCCTGCTCCGCATCTGCGGGTCTATCCTCGTGAAACGGTCATTGCTGAAAAATTCCAGGCAATGGTTCACCTGGGTATAGCCAACAGCCGCATGAAGGATTTTCATGATCTGTGGGTCCTCGGCAGTCAGTTCGATTTCGACGGCATGACGCTGGCGACGGCACTGGCGAGAACTTTTGAGCAGAGAAATACACCATTGCCGGTTGAACTGCCTCTGGCATTAACCCCGGAGTTCTTTGCTGACGTTCAGAAAATCAGGCAATGGAAAGCATTCCTCAATCGGGCTGATCTGACTGTAGAAGTGGAATTGGCAGAGGTTGCGACCTTTATTGCCGGTTTTGTTATGCCACCAATAGAAAAGAGCACGCACGGAGAAGAATTCAAAGGGTCATGGCTTGCTGGCGGACCTTGGCAGGAAGCCAAAAATAACAAACCGCTCTAAGTTGATCCAAGCAGGGGGCGGCATTGCGCACAAGGCGTGGCGGGAGCTGGAGGATCAGACCGGCAAGAGTGTCGTGACCGGGGAGAGTTTTTTGCCGCCGGGGGGCGAGGAGAAGTTGGTGGGGGAGTGAGGGCGCCAGATTTTTATTGAGGATAGTGACCCTGTGTGCCGTATGGAATTAATCGGTATTGTGCCCCCAGAATTCAGAATTTTCTTATCTTTCAGCTTCGTGAGTCTGTTCATTTGGCTGACTGTCATTCAAAATGCGTTGGATGGAACACGGATCAAATCGGAAGCTTCGGATCAAGCCTTAACCTTTAAAACCCTTTTGTCTTTAAATCTCAATCCGCCTTTTCCGCAGTTATCTGCGTCCTATTTTTTTAGATTTTCCCTGAGTTCTCTGTGCTCTCTGTGGTGTTGTCCACCTCCGGATCGATCATCTTCACCGATCCACCTTCCAGATAGAAGATGCCCCCGACAATCACCAGCAGCACCGGCAGCCATTTTTTTATGTTCCATTTATCCAATCGCTGCCCCCGCAGTCAGTCAAAGCTGATTCCGCAACGCCTTAACCAGTCGTCCATTGTCCTCCGGCGTTTTCACCGCCACGCGCACCATCCGTTCATCGAGGGGGTAAAAATTTCCGCAGTTGCGGATCAGGATCCCCTGGTCGCGCAGGCGGGCGGCAACGATGGACGCGGCGGGTGCAGCGGTGGGCAGCCGCACCAGCAGATAGTTGGCTGCTGACGGATAGACCGTCGCGCCCAGTGCCGTCAGCCCTTTTGCCAGGGCCTCCCGCCACTGCGGCATCATCGCCAGCGTGCGTAGCCGATAATCAGCGTCCCGCAAACAGGCCTTCGCCGCCGCCAGCGCCGGAGTCGACAGACTCCAGGGGGGCTGGGCGTCACGCAGGGTCGCGATCAGCTCTGGCGCGGCAAGGAGATAGCCGACCCGCAAGCCGGGGATGGCGTAAAATTTGGTCATCGAACGCAGCATCATCAGTTGCGGATATTTGGCGGCCTGAGCGACAAATGAGGCGTTCGGGGCAAAGTCGATAAACGCTTCGTCGAGCACCACCCGGACGCCCTCCGGCAGCAACACCAACAGCCGTCGGATCGTATCAAGATCAAGCAACGCGCCGCTCGGGTTGCCGGGATTCGCCAGCCACACAAGGTCAACATCGTCCGCCAACGCCGCCACGATCCGCTCTGGATCGCACTGGAAATCATCATCAGCCAAGAGCGGGATCGAATCGACCGGACAGTCGACCTGCGCCAAGGCTTTGGCATATTCACTGAACGCCGGGGTGACGAGCGCCGCCCGGCGCGGGCGCAGGACACGGGACAGCAGATAGATCAGTTCCGTCGAGCCGTTGCCGACCAGCAGCCGCTGCGCCGCCACCGCGTGAAAATCAGCCAGCGCCTCAATCAGCGAGGCCCCGTGCGCCTCGGGATAATGAATGCATTCGTCGAGCGCGGCCAGCGCCGCTGGTCGCACCCCCGCCGGCATTCCGAGAGGATTGATACTGGCGGAGAAATCGAGAACGTCCGCGAGCGGAATGCCCGATTCACGCGCCACCCGCAACGCCTCGCCACCGTGGGAGGGGAGAGTCAGATCAGCCATTGCACCACCATCCCTCCTGCCAACGCGTAGCTCGCGGCCAGGTAAAGCAGCTTGACCATGCCCCGATATGATGCCACTGTCACCGGTTGATCCGGGTCGCCAAGAGTGGCTTTGTCAACCTTCTTGCCGAAATAGTTCGCTGCGCCCCCGAGTTGAATCCCGAGGGCACCCGCTGCCGCTGCTTCGGGCCACCCGGCATTGGGGCTGGCGTGTTTGCGGGCATCACGCAGCAGACAGCGGAAACTTGCCCCGCCATTCAGACCGGCAGTCGCTGCCGCCACGACGATCAACATTCCCGTCAATCGCGCGGGAAGCCAGTTGGCCAGATCGTCGAGCCGCGCCGCACAGCGTCCGAACTCACGGTATTTTTCGTTCTTGTAACCGACCATCGAATCCATCGTGTTGATCGCTTTATAAAGGAGCGCCAGCACCGGGCCACCGAGAAAGAGATAGAAGAGTGGGGCGATGACGCCGTCCGAGGCATTTTCCGCCACGGTTTCGATACACGCCGTGAGGATTTGTTCCTCATTCAGTTGCGCGGTGTCACGCCCGACGATGTGAGAAAGAGCCGTACGCGCTGCCGCAAGATCACCGTGCTCAACACAGTCCACCACCGTGCGACTCTGGCGATGCAGTTCACGCAATGCCAACGTTGTATACGCCAACCACGCCGCTGCTATCCAGCCGAGCAGGGTTGAGAGCAGGCCAAGGAGGGTCAACCCAAGCCAGGCGAGGAGACCGGTGATGATCAATGTTCCGGTCACCAGCTGGACACCGCCCAAAGCGGGAGCCGAACCGGTGTTCAGCTTATTGTCGAAGAAAGCGATCAATTTGCCGATGCCGACCACCGGGTGTGGCATTTTGCGCGGGTCGCCACAGAGCAGATCAAGCCCGAAGGCGGTGGCGACCAACCAACTCATTTCTCTGGCTCCACATTGAGCAGGGAAAAGATTTTTTGCAGATCGAGATGTGTCGCGAGATGGTCGGCCCAGCGGTCAAGCTCGGCATCAACGGAGGTGCCGTTGGCACCGTCTCCCGCCGGGAGGATCACGTTTAGGTCGGCAGCGATCCGGGTTAACAGGTCACGGGTCAGCTCGGCGTTGTCGAACAGTCCGTGCAGATAACTCCCCCAGACCCGCCCGTCAGCACTGATCGCGCCCTCGTTGAGGGCCACGCGCTGCTGCGACCGCTCGCTGAGTTGCAGTAGCGGAGCGACACTCGCTGTCAGGAGGGTTTCCCCCATGTGGATTTCATAGCCGGTGATCTCGCCGCGCATGGTCAGTCCGGCGCGCCGGGCAGCGGGCAACAACTCGCCGCGCACCAGGTGGGTCTGTTTGTCGGGAAAGAGGGTCGTCGTCACGTCGAGCAGCCCCAGCCCTGCCACGCTGTCCAGGGCGGATTCCACGCCGTCGGGATCGGCGATGCTGTGACCGAGCATCTGATAGCCACCGCAGATCCCGATGACCCGCCCACCGGCGGCGTGATAGGCGCTGATGGCCGTTGCCATCCCGGTCTCCTGCAACCAGATCAGATCGGCCAGAGTGCTTTTGCTGCCGGGGAGAATAATCAGATCAAGGGCCGCGATTGCGCGCGGCTCGTCAAAATAACTCAGACCGACGCCGGGTGATTGCTCAAGGGGATCGAAATCGGTGTAGTTGGACAGGTGCGGCAACCGCACCACGCCGATCCGCACCAACGCCTCCGGAGCTGTCATGACTTTGCGCGTCAGCGCAACAGAATCCTCTTCCGGCAGCCGCAACTTCAGCCACGGAATGACGCCGAGGACCGGCACGCCGGTGCGGTCTTCAATCTCCCGTAGCCCCGATTCAAGCAGGGCGGGATCGCCACGGAACTTGTTAATGATCACTCCAGCAACAGCTGCTCGCTCTTCCTGCGTCAATAGTTCCAGCGTGCCGACAATGGCGGCGAAGACCCCGCCGCGATCGATGTCCGCAACCAGCAGTACCGGCGCGTCGGCGATTGCCGCCGCGCGCAGATTGGTGATGTCGGTCGCCTTGAGATTGATCTCGGCAATACTCCCGGCCCCTTCCATGATTACCAGGTCGTACTGCGTCGCCAACCGTTTGAACGACTCCCGCACTTTGACGAAGGCCTGATCCTTATAGGCATGATACTCAGTGACACTCATGTTGCCGATCGGTTTGCCATGGACGATGACCTGCGAGCCGGTCGCCGAATTCGGCTTCAGCAGCACCGGGTTCATGTCGGTATGCGGCGCGAGTCCACAGGCCGCTGCCTGCAACGCCTGCGCCCGGCCGATCTCTCCCCCTTCCGGGGTCACCGCCGAGTTAAGCGCCATGTTCTGCGCCTTGAACGGTGCGACCGACTTCCCTTGACGCTTTAGTAAGCGGCAGAGTCCCGCCACCACCAGACTCTTGCCGACATCGCTGCCGGTGCCACCGACAAAAAGGGTCTGCACCCGTTTTGTCGGAAGGGGGGCGGAGGCCTTATCGGTGCACAGATAACGTGCCGCATAGCCGCGCGGGGTAATCATCCGCCCGGTTGTATCGATAAAAGTCGCACTGTTACCGATCATCACCAGCGAAAACATGTTGATCTCTTCGTCCGTGAAGGTCGCCAGAGTGCTGAGGGTGACACTCTCGCCAACCCGACAGGCATTGCGCACGATCCCGACCGGAGTATCCGGGGAACGATGCCGCAACAGAATGTCGCGCCCCTCTTCGATCTGGGTGACGCGGGATTTGCTGCGCGGATTGTAGAGGGCAATGACAAAATCGGCGCGTCCGGCGGCATCGAGTCGACGTCTGATCAACGGCCAGGGGGTGAGCAGGTCGGAGAGGGAGATCACCGCAAAATCGTGCATCAGCGGTGCACCCAAGCGGGACGCCGCCGCCTGCACCGCCGAAACGCCGGGGATCATTTCAACCGCGACCGCTTCGAGCGCACGGCCCGGTTCGTTCACCAGTTCGAGAACCAGCCCCGCCATGCCGTAAATCCCGGCATCCCCCGATGACACCAGAGCCACAATCTTTCCGGTCGCGGCAATCTCCAGCGCCTGCCGACAGCGGTCAACCTCTTTCATCATCCCCGAGGAGATGACCTCTTTCCCGACCAAAAGCGGCGCGATCAGGTCAAGGTAGGTCTGGTAGCCGACGATCACCGCAGCCTCTTCCAGCGCCGCGTTGCAGGCCGGGGTCATATGTTGCAAATCGCCGGGACCGAGACCGACGACGTATAATTTTCCACTCATATTTATAGCAAGACTTTCTTTTTCAACGCGCGGTTCTAAAATCACTCACCACCCGTTCACTTTGTTCACTGGAGAACACGAAGGGCACGGAGATAAACATACATGGTTATGTGGTTTTCTTCGTGCTCTTCGTGCTCTTCGTGCTCTTCGTGCTCTTCGTGCTCTTCGTGGTGAAATCGAATTCAGGGTTTCTCGGCAACCGCCACCGTCACATTGCCATTCTTCCGTTTACGCAGAATGATCCGGCCCCCCGCTCCGGCGGACAGCAGCGCCGCCGGTTCGCAGACCCCTTTGGCACCGACCGCCGCAAGCACATAGTCAGAGGGAACCGTCGGTACGTCAACCGCATTGAGGGCAGCGGCGGAATGAAATTCCAGTCGCAACTGCCACTGCCGGGCGAAGTCGAGAAGCCCGGGTTCGTCGTCTTTGGCGTCGATAGTGGCGAGGGCGGCGACGCTGTCCAGTGACAACCGCGCCCGTTGCAACTCCTCGTCGACCGCCGCCGCGATCTCGACACGCGACGTATGGCGATTACAGCCGATGCCGACGATCAGATCACGCGGACGCAGCAGCAGATTGTTTCCCTGTTCTTTTTGCGACAGCAGCCGGTGCGTAACCACAACCCTGGCGACGCCGGGAAACGCATCGGCGGCCATAAAGGTGTCACACCAGGTAATTCCCGGCAGATCAAGGTAGCGCTCAGCGATTCGCCGCCGGGGATCGACCAGGACGATCGGCTCCCCGCGCAGCAACCTCCCGTTGAGTTCCCGGATCTGTTCCAATGGTTCGACAACCATCCCGGTCAGACGGGCGATCTCGTCCCAGGCGGGAAGGTTGTTGACATCGGTCGCGGTGGTAATCACCGCCTGTCCGTCCAGCAGCCCGGCGATTTCTTCCGCCAGCGCGTTGGCGCCCCCCAGATGGCCGGAAAGAAGACTGATCGCAAACTGCCCCTTTTCATCGCACACCACCACCGCCGGATCGAGCGCCTTGCCGCGCAGCTGCGGCGCCAGCACCCGCACTACGATCCCGGTGGCCATGATGCAGATCAGCCCGGCATATTCGGTGAACAGTCGTGGCAGCAGGTGTGCCACGGGTTCGGCAAAATATCGGCTGCTATCATCCTCCCGGAAACGTTCGGGGAGGTAAAGATCCGCGTCAGTTAACCCGGAAGAGAGGCGACGGGCGAGCATGGCACCGCCGTCGGTGATGGCGACAATCGCGAGTTTCATTTTTTCCTTTTAAAGAAATCTCACCACGGAGGGCACGAAGATCACGGAGAAAATCATCTACTTCTTCTCTCGATAGCCGTGGCTAAAGCCAGCATCGTACAGTTTCGATTTGACCGGCACGCCCCCTTTTCGTGCCCTTAATGTTTCTCCCACGATGATCAAGGCCTGTTTCTTGATCCCGGCGGCAGTCACTTTTCCCGCAATATCGGCCAGTGTTCCCTCGACCATTTGTTCGTCCGCCCAGCTTGCCTTACTAACGACCGCAACCGGCGTCTGCTCAGTATAAACACCTCCAGCGAGAAGCTCTGTAACGACTTTTTCCATCATCCCAACGGAGAGATAAAGGCAAAGAGTGCCGCCGATCGCCGCGAGTTTTTCCAGCTTTTCATTCTCCGGCACCGGGGTGCGCCCTTCGCGGCGCGAAAGGATCACCGTCTGCGACACCTCCGGCAGGGTCAGTTCCTGACGCAGGCTGGCCGCAGCGGCAAACGCCGCAGTGACGCCGGGGATCACCCGACAGGGAATCTTTTCCTGTTCCAGTACCTCGAGCTGCTCCTGAATCGCGCCGTAGATCGCCGGGTCACCGGTATGCAGGCGCACCACCATCTTCCCTGCCCTGACCGCCGGAATCATGATGGCGAGGACTTCATCGAGGGTCAGTGGCGCGCTGTCGTAGGCCTGCGCGCCGGGTTTCAGTTCAGCCAGATGCGCGGTGCTGACCAGTGAACCGGCGTAAACGACGATATCGGCGGACTGGAGGGCTTTCAGCCCTTTAACGGTGATAAGTTCGGGATCGCCGGGACCGGCGCCGACGAAAATGATTTCTGCGGGCATCGATATAACCTTACGGCTGCTATTTTTTGACAATAATCAGTGACAAATAGTCGAGGTCGTCATCACGCACCTGGTCGAGATCGGTCACCACCGTTTCGTCCGGCAAACCGACCCGTTTCAGATAGACCGCCCTGGCGAGCAGATCGAGTTCCCGCAGCAGCTCACGCACCTGATCGAAGACCCGAAAGACCTTCATCAACACCACGGTGTCGAAATCGGCCAGGGCGCGGCGCAGACGCTCATCTTCAAAAGTCGCCGGGAGGATCGCGATGCGCTCATCGGCGAGGCCGAGGGGCAGATCGGCGCGGGCCGCGGCGGCATGGATCGACGACACCCCGGAGACGACTTCGACCGGGGTGGCGGGGAACTCTTCGCGCAGATAATGGTAGACATAAAGAAAGGTGCTGTAGAGGAACGGGTCGCCAAGGGTGACGAAAGCGACGGTGCGTCCGGCGGCGACATGCGCGGCCATCATCCGTGCCGAGGCGCGGCGGATTTCCGCCAAACCGTCGCGGTCACGACGCATTGGGAAGACCTGTTCGACAATCTCCTGGCGGGCGGGATCGACCAGACCGGCGACAATCGCGCGCGCGATCGAGCCGTCCCCCTTGTCGCCGACCGGGGTGATCACGACATCGGCTTCGCCAAGGAGGCGGGCACCTTTCAGCGTCACCAGTTCCGGGTCGCCGGGACCGACGCCAACGGCGATGACGCGTGGACCGGTTGTTGTCCGGTTACTGTTTAAGCTCATATATAACCCTTTTCACCACCAGGACACGAAGTTCACGAAGGAAAAGATTTAAAACAGGATCTCTTCTCAACGATCCTCATCGTGCTCTCCGTGAACTTTGCGGTGAATAATAATGTATAAATCAATCCATTTCACCACGGAGGACACGGAGGAAAAGATTTAAAACGGTATCTTTTCTTAAAGGTTCTCTTCGTGCTTCGTGAACTTCGTGGTGAATACAAAATGTTTAAATCTTCTCGGCCACAATGACGTAAACGGGATTGAACGCTTCGAACAGCTTATAGTCGGTCAGCGGCTTGGTGCGGGCGATATTGACTGCTGTGACTTCGACGTTGTAACCGGCATTTTCAAAATACTCGTTGGCGGCGGTCAGGGTGTCGAGGGTCACCGCGTTGACGACCACGCGCCCGTCGGACGACAGGCGTCCGTCGACCGCTTCCAGGATTTCCCACAGGTTGCCGCCGGAGCCGCCGATAAAGACCCGGTCGGGATCGGGGAGGTCATCAAAGCAGTAGGGTGCGTCCCCTTCGATGAGGGTGACGTTACGGCTGTTGAACTTTTTCAGGTTCTCCTTGAGAAAGGCGATATACTCGGTGTTGCGCTCAATCGCCATCACCGTACCGTTGACGAGCAGGTTGTCTGCCTCAATACTGACCGAACCGGAACCGGCACCGACATCCCACAGCACCATGTCGTGACGCAGACGTAATTTGGCCAGGGTAATCGCCCGTACTTCCTCTTTGGTGATCAGTTTTTTGTGGGTGATAAATTCATCGTCGCTGATTCCCAGCGCACTATGCGATGCTTCCCCTTCGGCGTCGTATTCCTTGATCAGAATCAGCACGTTGAGCGGCGCGGCCTGGATATCGAGCAGCCCCTTGACATCGGTGGCGACAATCCGTTCGTCGTCGCGCCCCAGATTTTCACACAGCCAGGCGGCGTACCCGTCGCGTCCCCGGTCGATCAGTTCGGCGGCAATCACCGCCGGGGTGTGGAGCTCATCGGTCAGCACCGCTGCCTTGTCATTGGCGACGATCCGGTCGACCGCCTCTTTCAGTCCGCGCCCGTGCGCAGAAATAAAAACCGCGTCATCCCACGGTTCCTTGATCGCAGCAAAGGCGTACTGAATCGACGAGACGTTGGAGATGAATTCGAGTCGCTCTGCCGACAGGTTGCGCAGCAGGTAGCGACCGATGCCGAAGAAGAGCGGATCGCCCGAGGCGATCACCACCGCGGCCTTGGCGGTCGTTTTCAGCACCTCGGCAACCTCACCGAGATTGCTGCCGATTGCCAGCTTCTCCCCGCTGAAGTCGGGGAAAAGCGCCAGCTGCCGTTCTCCGGCAACCATCAGTTCGGCTTGCGCGATGATTTCTAACGCCCGTTGACTGAAACCTTCCTGCCCTTCGACGCCGCCGCCGATTACATGAATTGTTCGTCCCATCGTCTCACCCGTTTCGTTGCGGGGGCAGTTCCCCGAAGGTTCCTGCCACCTGTTTATCGTAATCAACCAGAATTATTCCTGTTGCCAGATTCTCGCTCCAGTCCCGCAGCTGCGTCAGCGCCCGCTGCGCGGTCGCAGCCACCAGTCGGTGGTCGGGACCAAACGTCTGAAAGAGCTCGCGGGCGGTATTGGCCGTGCGGATGAAAGCGTGGTCCTCGCCACCGACCCAGCCTGCCATCTCCGCCAGATCGAGCCGTGAGGAATCGACATGGGTCTGCGGATGACCACAGGCGATCTTGACCAGTTTGGCGAACTGCGCTGCCAGCACGATTTTTTTGAACCCCTTGCGCCGGGCCGCCTGTACCGCATAGCGCACGTGATCACCCATCATCACGTAGGCTTCTTCCTTGAAATTGAGGAAGCCTTGGGCAGCAGCTTCGCTGCTGCGTCCGGTAGCAAAAACCGGACAGTCGCAGCCGACGGCGGCGGCCACCGCGAGCGCCACATCAAGGGTATCGGTCCAGGCCTGGTGCGACAGCGGATGTACGATCCCGGTGGTACCCAGGAGCGACAGCCCGCCGACGATGCCGAGGCGCGCGTTCAGCGTCTTTTTTGCCCGCTCCTCACCGTCCGGAATCGACAGTGTAACCTGAATCGGGCGATTCGCAAAGACCGATTGAATGGCGGCGGTAATCATCTGGCGCGGCACCGGATTAATCGCCCAGTCACCGACCGGGACCGCCAGTCCCGGCTTGGTGATGTGCCCAATCCCGGTCCCGCCGATAATACAAATCCCCCCTGACCCCCCTTTGCTAAAGGGGAGAATGTTATTGCCACCCTCTGCACTATCTGGTTCTTCTTCGCCCCCACCCTTGAAAAAGGGGGGCTGGGGGGGATTTAAAACCACTTCGGCATGAACCTCGACGCCGTTGGTGATATCGGGGTCGTCCCCGGCGTCCTTGATCACCAAGCAATGCGCCGTTCCGTCAGCAAACGTCTGTCCGTGTAACGTAAATGTCGCCGTTTCACCCGCAGGCAGCTCCAACGTCACCTCATCGAGCGAGCGTTGCTCGCGCAACATGCGCGCCGCACCCAGCGCGGCGGCGGCGGCGCAGGCACCGGTGGTGTAGCCGCTACGGAGACGGCGCGCCATCAGACCCGCGCGATCACGTCCTCAACCGACAGCAGGCGCAGAATTTCACGCCGCGCTTCACCGACGGTGAGGGGGATATGGTGCAGATTAACCTGATCGCGGGTCTTGAGAATATTCATCAGCTCCGCTACCAGCGGCAGATGCAGCTTCGCTTTCTTGAGCGCTTCGGCGTCGCCGAACACGTCACGAGGAGTACCGCAACGCAATAATTTGCCTTTGCTGAGGATGGCAATTTTGCTCATAAAGAGCGGCACCAGATCGACGACATGGGTCGCCATGATCATGGTGATCCCCTCCCGGTGATTGAGTTCTTCGAGCAGATGCATCAACGCATGCACCCCCATCGGATCGAGTCCGGCGGTCGGTTCATCGAGAATCATGACACTCGGCTGCATCGCCAGAATCCCCGCGATACAGACGCGTTTTTTCTGCCCGTGGGACAAAGCGTGGATCGATTTTTCGGCCAGCTTGATGATCCCGACCTGGTGCAGGGCGGCGCTGACCCGCCGGCCGACTTCGGCTTCCGTCAGCCCCAGGTTGGCCGGGCCAAAAGCGACATCCTCGGCGACGGTGGCGGCAAAGAGTTGATCGTTCGGATCCTGAAAAACGATCCCGATGCGACTGAAGATTTCGCGGTCCTCGACCTGGGTCACCGGTTTTCCGCCAAACAGAACCCGTCCCGCCGTTGGTTGCAACAGACCGTTGAGATGCTTGATCAGGGTGGTCTTGCCACTGCCGTTCGATCCGAGGATAGCGAGGAAGTCTCCCCGTTCGATCTCCAGATCGATCCCGTTCAACGCCAGCGTACCGTCGTTATAGGTATGCTGTAATGCTTCAATCTTCAGCATCAGTTGGTGTCATCCGATCAGATAAAGGCCACCGAGCATCGCCACCCCGACCCCCAGTGCCCGCCAGTTGCCGCGCGAAATTCCGCTTTCGGGCGGGGCCAACAGCGCACCCCGGTAACCGCGACAGAGCATCGCTTCAAAACTGCGCTCGGCCCGGTCGTAGGTACGTAACAGCAGCATCCCGCCGAGCATCGAGGATGACCGCAGTCCGCTGCGAAAGGTGCTGTACCCGGCGCGCGCGCGCTGGGCAGTGCGAATCCGCTCTCCTTCTTCAAGTAGCAGGAAAATATAACGATACATGATCAGCGTCAGTTCGACCAGTACTGACGGACACCGAAAGGATCGGGCCGCGCGCATCAACTCCGGCAGCGGGGTGGTCAGGACAAAAAAGAGGATCACGGCCATGCCGCCGAGAATCCGGGACGCCAGCGCCAAACCACTCCACAGCGCATCGGCGTGGATCGCCATACCGGAGAAGACGACCCGGTCACCACTTTTGATCCAGAACAGCTGGGTGATGAACGCCACGCTGGCCAGCAGCAGCGGAATCGCCAGCCGCCGCCAGAACTGCTTTTGGCGAACCCCGGCGAACAGCGTCAACAGCCAGGCGAGCAGTGCCAATCCGCACGAAACCCGCCAGCTCGCGGCGGCCAGGTTGACCGTCAGCGCACCGGCGACCAGGATCACCTTGATCCGCCCGTCAAGGGCGGTGAGCGCGGAATGCTGGCTGATGTCGATCAAAGGGTGCATGGAAGGGTCAATCCTCCCCGTCTTTAAGGCAGAGGTCCTGTTTGACGATGAAGACTTTATGCCAGTAATACCCCATAATGAAGCCGCCGATCCCTCCCGCCAGGGCAAAGACAAAGAGGAGCAGATCCCCCTGATCGGTATTGAGGTATGGCTCGCGGGCGGTGCGCCCGAGCTGCGCCGCGAATTTTTCCACCACCGCTTCATCAACCCCCGGCCACTTGCTTTCTGCGGCGTCGGCGGGCAGGGTCAAAAACACCAAAAACAGTGCCAGCAGGAATCGTTTCATCTCTCCTCCGCAGTGATAATCTTCAATTTGCGTAGAATGTCAGGGCGGTGTTTGCGGACATAAACCAGCATCCCGCCAATGACCACTCCTTCGAGGATCGAGATCGGCACCTGAGTCGGCATGAAGGCAAGGTAAATCTGTCCGAGCACCGTCAGGAGCGGGGTGTCGCCATGCAGTGCCAGCGCCATCTCGGTCGCGGTTCCCAGATAGGTTAACAGATCGGAGGCGACCCCGGCGGCAAACCCTGACCAGAAGAGGTTGCCCCGGCACAGGCGGGCCAGTTTGAACGCGGCCAGACCGCTGAACGAACCGACAACGCCCATCGAAAAAGTATTCCCGCCAAGGGTGGTCAGCCCCCCGTGGGCCAGAAACAACGCCTGAAGAAGGAGAGAGATGAAGGCCACCACCACGCTCGCCGGACCACCGAGCAGAATCGCGCTCAGACCGGTTCCCGCTGGATGGGCGGTACTCCCCGCCACCGGTACTGGCAGCGGAAAACAACTGAAGACGAAAACCGCCGCCCCGAAGATGCCAACCAGTGAAATGTAGCCGGGATCGATAGCGCGGCGCTGGCTGATTCGCCACCCCCCCCAGACGACGAAAGGGGCCGCGACCACAAACCAGAGAATCGCCCACCCGCCTGGCAAAATTCCCTCACTGATATGCATCGCGGCAGCCGGTAGCGGGAAAAACCCGAGCATCAACGCGAGCAAAACGAGCGGTTTCATGCGGACTCCGCGTGGGCGAGAATGGTCAGGGCGTTGAAGATTGCGGCAGCAATCGCCGAACCACCCTTGCGCCCGCGACAGACGATGTAAGGCAGATCACTGGCGAAGAGCGCCTCCTTCGATTCCGCCGCGCCGACAAAACCGACCGGGCAGCCGACCACCAGCGCCGGAGTCACCCTGCCGGCCTGGGCCAGGGCGAGCAGTTCATAGAGGGCGGTCGGCGCATTGCCGATCAGGAAGATGGTGCACCCTGCCGCAACGCCCTTGCGCAGGGCGACGATCGAACGGGTAATCCCGGCTTCTTTTGCCTCCCCGGCAACATCGGCATCGGCGACATGACAGCTGGCGCTGCCACCAAATGCGTGCAGGCGCGGCTTGCTGACCCCGGCGACGACCATATTGGTATCACACAGGATTTTGGCTCCGGCGCGGATCGCGGTCAGAGCCGAATCAAGCACGCCGGGGGCAAAGACAGTATTGGCGATAAATTCAAAATCGGCGGTGGTATGCACGATCCGTCGCACCACCGGCCATTCCTGTGCCGAAAAGGGATGTGCGCCCGCTTCCGCATCGATAAGTTCAAAACTGCGGCTTTCAATCGCTTGCGGGTCAAGCATAATGGCGTCGTTCATACGTCGTCTCTCCCGTGCTGCCGGCACCTTACCATCCCGCCTCGGTCAGCGATTCAGTCACGCGCTCGGTAACGATCTCGGCCAGCTTGGGGTGAACGCCGAGCGGCTTGCCGAGTTTCATTTCCAGACCGGGATGGCGCTTGATCGCCGCTGCTATTTCCGCTGGCAGATCCTCCAGCACATGCGCCCCGGCAAAGAGGAAGTAGGGATAGAGCAGGATACGCTGCGCACCCTGGGCGACACAGCGGTCGATACCGTCCTGAATCGAGGGGGGATGCATCTCCCGGAACGACACCTCGACGATTTCATAACCGGTCTGTTCCTTGACAAGTACGGCGATCGCATCGAGGGCACGGTTGGCTTCGGCGATACGGGAACCGTGCCCCATCAGCAGTATGGCGGTCTTCATGAATGTTGATCTCCTTCTGTTGGGGCATTAAAAAATCCCCCGGTATGCGACCGGGGGATAGACGACTACCCACCGACCGCCTTTACCTTCAGCGCTCGATTCCATTTCCAGACAGGCTTTCCGGCTCCGGGATCGTCCCTTCCTCCCGCCTTCCCGTCCGGCTTGAAAACCGGCAGTGGCATAATGAGAGGTCAGTCCCCCGTCACGGCGGCGGGTCCGCGGGAGTCTTGCACTCCACTTTCCTGCGCCTGGAAACGTAAAAAATCGATTTTGAATATTCTCATATACCACGGAGGACACGGAGAACACGGAGATTCAACTCATTACTGAAAAGCTTTCTCCGTGATCTCCGTGCTCTCTGTGGTAAATAATTCAGATCTTGTCGCCTTTCAAATCACCGGCGAAAAGTTTCCCCGCGCCGCGGGAGGCGCAGAACTCACCACACATCGTGCAGGTGTCTTCGTCTTCCGGCGTCCGGCTGGCGCGGATCGCCCTGGCATCGGCGGGGAAGAGGGCCAGCTCGAACTGTTTTTCCCAGTTGAGATCGCGACGGGCCTTGCTCATCTCTTTGTCGCGCGCACGCCCTTTTTCCGGATATTTGTTCATGTCGCCGATGTAGGCGGCGATCTTCGCGGTCTTGACGCCATCGATGACATCCTGCTCGTTCGGCAACGCCAGATGCTCGGCCGGAGTGATATAGCAGATCAGGTCGGCGCCGTAGCGACTCGACTGCGCCGAACCGATGGCGGCGGTGATATGATCGTAGCCGGGGGCGACATCGCAGGTGATCGGTCCGAGCATGTAGTACGGCGCGCCGCCGCTCATCCGTTTTTGCAGCTGGATATTCCCTTCGATCTCGTCGAGCGGGACATGCCCCGGCCCCTCGACCAGCATCTGACACCCCATCTCGCGACCGAGTTCGGCCAGCTCGCAGTTGATCAGCAACTCCTGAATCTGTGCCCGGTCGGACGAATCGTGAATCGCCCCGGCGCGCAGACCATTGCCGAGGGACAGGACAGTATCGTATTTTTTCAGGATGTCGACCACCCGGTCGAATTTTTCGTAAAGTGGATTTTCCCGGTTGTTGGCGATCATCCAGGCGACCATCGACACGCCCCCTTTGGAGACCAGCCCGCCGTAGCGGTAGCCCTGCTTGCGCAGCCGCTCCAGGGTATAGAGGTTGATCCCGCAATGGACCGCCATGAACGCCATGCCGTCGGCGCATTGCTGCTCGATGATGTCGAAGAGCATCTCCTCGTCAAGCTTGTTCGGATCGCCGTACTTGCGCGCCGCCTCGCAGAAGGCCTGATAGAGCGGCACGTTGCCGACCGGCAGATCGACGGCGGCGATGACTTCGCGCCGCACCCGGTCGAGATCGCCGCCGACCGAGAGTTCCATCAGCGTATCCGCCCCGGCAGCCTGTGCGGCCTTGGCTTTGCGCACTTCGGCGTCGTAATCGACAATGTCGGAAGAGGTGCCGATCGACGCGTTGATCTTGGTGCTCAGCCCCTTGCCGATGCCGACCGCCTGCGGCTCGCGGTTGTGGTTCCACGGAATGACAATCTTCCCTTCCGCGACCATCTGCCGCACATATTCGGATTCGATATTCTCGCGCTCGGCGATCGTCGTCATCTGCGTCGTGGTCACGCCCTGTCGGGCCAATTCAATCTGGGTTGCCAATGTACTGCCTCCTGAAAATTTTTTATCACCACGGAGGACACAGAGAGCACGGAGAGTTATAAAATCAAAACAAAGACAATTTTTATTCTCCGTGCTCTCTGTGTCCTCCGTGCTCTCCGTGCTCTCCGTGCTCTCCGTGGTAAAATCAGCCTCTTTGTTTACGACAAAAATCTACAAAATTCGCCGCCACTGCCGGATTGCTGCCAAAATGCAGATGAACGTACGAACCGAGGACGTTGTTGATGCGATAGCCTTCACTGCCGAGTGGCTCGCCGTCGCGGCGTTGCATCCGATAGCAGCGCGCGACCTCATCCGGCAGCTTAAGTTCGGTGTAGTGGAACTCATGCCCACGCGCCACACTTCCCGCCGGACCAAGCGGGGTGTCGGCGGTAAAGACAACTTCCCGATAACCGAGCGCTTTGCGCCGGTGCAGCAATCTGGCCTGGCCAGGGAAGATGCCGCACAAGTTATGCTCAGCAACGGCGGCGGCGAGATAGATGAAACCGCCACATTCGGCGTAAATCGGCAGGCCGGTCTTCGCCGCACGACGGATCTCGTTGCGCAACGAAGTGTTCTTCGCCAACTGCTCCGCATACAGTTCCGGGTATCCTCCCCCGAGATAGAGTCCCGCGAGCTTTTCCGGCAGGTGCGCATCGCTGAGCGGTGAAAATTCCACCAGCTCGGCCCCCGCTGCCGCCAGCAATTCCAGATTCTCCGGATAGTAGAAGCAGAACGCGGCGTCACGTGCGACGCCGATGCGGAGTCTAGCCTCCCCCTTTAACAAAGGGGGATTGAGGGGGATTGCTTCCTTTACTGCAAGTCCCCTCGCCCCCCCCTTTTCAAAGGGGGGTAAGTGCAAGGCATCCACATCAACGTGCGCCTCCACCCAATCCGCCAGCTGTTCGTAAAAAACGTTATTGTTCCCGCCGTCCTCCGCCGTCACCAACCCCAAATGACGTTCCGCCATAGCAACTGCGTCACGGCGGGGCAGACAGCCGAGGACTGCTGGCAGGTCCACCGTTGAAGCCATCGCCTCACCCAGCAGCTGCGCGTGCCGTGTGCTGCCGACGCGATTGAACAGAACACCGGCAAAGCGCAACGCCGGATCAAAATCGACGAACCCTTTGACCAGCGCCGCCGCACTGCGCGCCTGCGAACGCGCGTCGACGATCAGCAGAACCGGCAGATTGAGCCACTTGGCAATCTCCGCCGTGCTGCCGACCTCGCTGTCCCCGGCAGCGCCGTCGAACAGCCCCATCACCCCTTCAATGAGGGCGATATCGGCCCCCTCGCACCCGCGTCCAAAGGTCTCGCGCACCTGCTGCTCGCCGCACATCCAGCCGTCGAGATTGCGTGACGGGCGTCCGCAGACGCGGGCATGATGCCCCGGATCGATAAAGTCGGGGCCGACCTTGAACGGGGCCACGGTCAGCCCGCGCCGGTTGAGCGCCGCCAGCAGACCGAGGGTCACGGTCGTCTTGCCGCTGCCGCTGGCCGGTGCGGCGATCACCAGGGCGGGGATGTTAGCCATTGAGCAACTTCACCACGCTGATTCCATCGGGATAGTAATCGATGATATTAAGGCAACCGTAGTCTTGTTCGAGCGAAAACAGTTTTTCCAGTGGCGCGCCGAGCGCATCGAGCAAAATGGCCCGGTTGACACCACCGTGGGCGACCACGACCAGCTCTTTCCCCCGGTGCCGCTCGATAATTTGCCGCAGCGCCGCACGCACCCGCAGTGCCATGGTGTGCAGACTTTCACCGCCGGGCGCGGGGTAATGGACGATGTCATCAAGCCGTGCCTGCCACTGTGCGGGGTATTCCGTCATCAACTGCTGCCACGGTTTCCCCTCCCACTCCCCGATATGCAATTCGCGCAGATGCAAAACGCTGACTGGCGCATGGCCGTGAGGCGCGGCAATCTGCCGGGCGGCATAGACGCAGCGACTGAGATCGCTGCTGTAGGTGGCAACGATATGTTCAGCTGCCAGCCGCGCCGCGAGTCGCTGGGACTGCTCACGACCGAGAGCGGTCAGTGCGACGTCGTTCTGCCCGTTATAGCGTTTCTGCTGATGTCCCTCGACCTGACCGTGACGGGCGAGATAGAGGCGGGTTCTGGTTGCTATCATCAGTACAGCGCCAACAGTGCGATCAGGGCAAAGACTTCGGTGATCTCGGTTGCCGCGCCAAGTACATCCCCTGTGACCCCGCCAAGTCGCCGCCGAAAGTAGGCCATCAGCACCCAGGCGCAGCCGGCCACCAGGAAACAGAATACCACCCCTTTGGCACCGCACAGAATCAGCGTGGCAAGCACCAGCGTGCCGCTGGCAATGAGCAGTTCGCGTTCGCCGACGTTGTCGACAAATGCCCCGCCGGTGCCCCCCTCGGAGCGAATGTAGGGGCAATTGACCGCCATCACCACCTGCATCCAGCGCCCGGCGGCAGGCATCAGCAACAGCGCCGCAGATTTTATTTCCAGCGGCAGGTTAAAGAGGGACAGGTACTTGAGCAGCAAGATCATGACCAGCCCAACGGCGCCGATCGCGCCAACCCGGCTGTCCTTCATGATCCGCAGGATGTCGGCCCGATCGCGTCCCCCGGCCAGGCCATCGATCAGATCGGCGATGCCGTCAAGGTGCAGCGCTCCGGTGATGATAATCAGGCCAAGGAGTAACAGACAGTCGAGAACCGGACGCGGGATCAATCCGCCGAGGACCCAATCGATCACCACCAGCGCCAGACCGAGGACCAGACCGACTGCCGGGAAAAACGCCATACTCCGCGCCAGTTCTTCGGCCTTGAATTCTTTGTCGTCTCGATTTCGAGCCACGGGAAAGACGGTCAGGAACGCACCGGCCAACCGCAAATCGTCCCAGTCCCTCTTGCTCACAGGTTGCCGCCCTTGGTAACGCCGGCTTGATCAAATGTTTTGATGTCACGATAAGCGCTCAAAGACGCCTCGATCAGCCCCATCGCCAGGGCGGCTCCAGTCCCTTCACCAAGACGCATCTCCAGGTCAAGCATCGGTTTTTGTTTAATTCGTTCGAGGGCATGGCTGTGACCGATTTCAACCGATTTATGCGCGGCGAAGATGTAGTCACGAACATGCATATGCAGCTCTGAGGCGAGCAGCGCTCCGGCGGTCGAGATAAAACCATCGATCGCCACCGGAATGCCAACTGCGGCGCACCCAATCACCAGCCCGGTAATTCCGCCGATTTCGAAGCCACCTACCTTCGCCAGCACATCGACCGGATCATTTGCATCGGGCTGATTGACTTCGAGACCCTTTTCGATCACCGCAATTTTATGTGCCAACATCTCGTCGTTGATTCCGGTGCCGCGATCGGTCACCTTGCGTACGGGCAGTCCGGTAATGGCGGCCACAATCGCTGCCGAGGAGGTGGTGTTGCCGATCCCCATATCCCCCGTACCGACCAGCGTCACCCCGGCCTCCTTGCAGAAGACCGCCAGTTCAATCCCGGTTTCGAGGCACTGGATTGCCTGCTGGCGGGTCATCGCCGGGCCCTTGGTAAAGTTGGCGGTGCCAGGGGCGACTTTTTTGATCATCAAGCCGCTGAGGGGTTTGAACTCGTGGTCAACCCCCATGTCGACCGCAATGACTTCGGCACCGACCTGGCGGGCCAACGCATTGATCCCGGCCCCGCCGTCAATAAAAGTGTAAACCATCTGCGGGGTCACTTCTTTAGGGAAGGCACTGATCCCTTCTTCAACCACCCCGTGATCACCGGCGAAAGTGAAAATGACCTTTTTCCCAACCGTATCCTGGCCGGTGATCGCAACGTAACGGCGCGCGAACTCTTCCAGCCGTCCAAGTGACCCTTTTGGTTTACATTGACAATTGATTTGTGCCTGAATTTCGGCCAGCTTTACCGCCGAGACGCCCTTGATCTTGTCCAGCGCGGTATGCAGAGTCATTTGTTGCATAGACCACCTCGTGCAAAAATGCGGTTGCCCGCAGTGAGTTTATTACTTCAGGCGCAGCGGCAAACCCGCCACCACCAGCCAGGCTTCATCGGCCATCGCGCCCAGTTGCTGATTGACTTCACCGGCCAGATCACGAAAGATCCGCGCCAGGCGATTGTCCGGGACGATCCCGGAACCCACTTCGTTGGTCACCAGCAAAACCGGGACATCGAGTGGCTTCAGCAACGTCAGTCCCCGTGTCACTTCGTGGCGCACGCGGTCAACATCTTCTTCGTAGCGAAAAAAGAGATTACTCAGCCACAGGGTGATGCAATCGACCAGCACCGCGCCCTGCTTGTCGACCACTGGCAAGAGCTGCTCCGGCCACCGATACGGCTCTTCGAGCGTTTCCCAGCGTGCCCCGCGCGCGGTCTGGTGCAATCGCACCCGTTCACGCATTTCATCGTCGTGAGTCCCGGCGGTCGCCACATAGAGCAGTCTTCCCGCGCACTTTTCCGCCTGCATCTGTGCGAAGTGGCTCTTTCCCGAACGCGTCCCACCGGTGATCAGGATCAGTTTGCCCATCTCAGTATTCAATTCCCCGCCGCGCCGGGATCCCGGCAGCGTACGGATGTTTAAGTTTTTCCATCTGTGTCACCAGCTCGGCGCGGTCGATCAGGGCGGCAGGGGCATGTCGTCCGGTAAGCACGACTTCAAGCTGATCCGGGCGACCGTCGAGAAAAGACAGTACTTCGTCCAGATCAAGATAGCTACGATGCAGCGCATTGTTGATCTCGTCGATCACCAGCAGGTCAAACGATTCGGCGGTGATCCGCGCCACCGCTGCCCGAAACGCCTGTTCAACGTTGTCCCGTACCTCGTCTAGCGGCACTTTGCGACCGATGATACCGACGCCGGCGGTAATGATTTCCAGTCCCGCCGTCCCCTCCAGAAAGATCACCTCGCCGCTCGGCGGCGCGACCGGTTTCAGCAATCTCACCCACAGCACCCGCAGTCCCTGTCCCAGGGCGCGCACAATCAGCCCGACTGAAGCGGTCGTTTTACCCTTTCCGTCTCCGCTATAGATCTGGAGGAGGCCCTTCTGCATCGTATCTCCTGGGGGCTTTCAGCAATTAAAAAACCCCGGACTTCTGGAGGAAGTTCGGGGTTGATGACGGAGTCGTCAGCGACCCGAACCTCTCCCGCGAAAGATTCGTATCTGGCGTCCGGGCAGGTCTCCTGGCTCGTGGGTCATCTGCACCGGCGCGCCTTCCCATCCGAAATCGGACAGTGGCTGGTTGCGACGGGCATCACCACACACAGTTGCGGGGCAGCGAGGGAGTCACACCCTCTTCCCTATTCTCCT
The DNA here is from genome assembly GCA_019429445.1 of Desulfuromonadaceae bacterium. NCBI lineage: Bacteria > Pseudomonadati > Thermodesulfobacteriota > Desulfuromonadia > Desulfuromonadales > Desulfuromonadaceae > Desulfuromonadaceae bacterium. The sequence continues at coordinate 28,111 of JAHYIW010000008.1, read as the reverse complement.
TGCAGGTCGATTGGCAAGGCACCTGGACGTTCAATTGTTCTTCGCTTTTAGCAGAAAGAACCAAAGCAAGTCAATCGAATAGCAGATTTCCGGGTGGGACGCGATGATTATCCCGGTTTATGGACATAACCGGAGAGGGTTAACGTTAATAACATCTCAAAAGAGCTTGATTTGTCAGCCCCTTGCTGCTAATTTTCGCAGTTGTTCACCCTGATGACAACCGGCCTGCGGCTTACTGCAAATACTTCCGATTGAATAAAACCCGATGAAAACCTGTTTTTCTGCCAGCGTTTTTCCTCATTTTGATTTCCGCGCCATGCGCCGTCCGCTGCTCCTCAGTATCCTGGTCGGGTTCGTCTCGGGTTTGGGGGCCGTGGTTTTTTACTATTGTGCCAATGCTGTCGACGCTTTTTTCCTGAAAGGGATGGGCGGGTTTCACCCGCCTGAAGAAGGGGCGCCAATCAGCCATTTCGGCGCAGGAATAATTAATTCGCTGCACATGGAACACAGCTGGTTCCTCTTTCTGGTTCCGGTCATCGGCGGGCTCGTATCGGGTTTTCTGGTCTACAAGTTTGCTCCCGAAGCGGAAGGGCACGGCACCGATGCCGCTATCGACGCCTTTCACAACAAGGGGGGCTATATTCGCGGTCGCGTCCCGTTTATCAAGGCGTTTGCATCGATTGCAACGATCGGCACCGGCGGTTCCGCTGGACGCGAGGGGCCGATTGCACACATCGGCGCAAGTTTCGGTTCTTTTCTCAGTAGTAAATTGAAATTGACTTCGGCGGAACGCCGCATTCTGCTCCTCGCCGGGATGGCGGGCGGTATCGGGGCCACCTTTCGCGCCCCTCTGGGCGGTGCCCTCTTTGCCGTCGAAGTCCTCTATCGCAAGTCGGAGTTTGAACATGAGGGACTGATCCCCTGTATCATCTCCTCAATTGTCGCCTACTCCCTCTTCGGTGCTGTCACCGGCTGGCAGCCGTTGCTGGCCACGCCGCGCTTCAGCTTCGATCACCCTCCGGAACTCCTGCTCTTTCTGGCCCTCGGCGTCCTTTGCGCGCTTTTCGGGAAAGCTTACGTCAAGTTTTTCTACGGAATGCGCGATCTTTTCAAGCGTATCCCGCTTGACCCGTGCTACCGACCGGCCCTCGGCGGCCTGCTCCTTGGCATCCTCGCCCTCTTTATCCCCCAGGTTCTCGGCTCCGGCTATGGCATGGTGCAGGCTGCACTTTACGGCAAAGTTGCCATCTGGATCATGATCGTCGTCGCCGTGGCAAAGATCCTCGCCACCAGCCTGACGATTTCTTCCGGCGGTTCCGGCGGCGTTTTCGCCCCCAGTCTGGTGATCGGCGCGATGCTCGGCGGCGCGTTCGGCGCCAGTGCCGATCTGTTCTTCCCGGTTCTGGTCGATGACCCCCGTGCCTACGTCCTGATCGGCATGGCCGGGTTCTTCTCCGGCGTCTCCAAAACGCCGATTGCCACCCTGATCATGGTCAGCGAACTGACCGGTAACTATGGCCTGCTGGCCCCGCTGATGCTGGTCTGCGTCATCGCCATGATCATTTTTCCGAAGAACTCGATTTACGCCAAGCAGGTTGACAGTCGTCTCGACTCCCCCGCCCACCTCGGTGATTTCGTTATCGATGTTCTCGAAGGCATCCGTATCCGTGATCTGGCAGAACATGGCCGAAAACCGACCTTTATTCCGGAACATCTGCCGCTGCCCGAGGTCATGAAGCGCATCGCTCAGGCTGATGGTGCCTACTATCTGACGGTCAACGCGGAGAATCAAATGACCGGCATCTTTTCAATCAATGATATCCGGCGCATTCTTCACGAAGATATTCCTCCCGGGCTGATTCTCGCCCGTGATATTGCCACCGCACAAATCGTTTCCTGCACCCCGAACGAAACGCTCAGCGAGGCACTGCGCAAGTTTACCAGTCGCGGCCTCGAAGAGATCCCGGTCGTTGCCGATGATGACGCGCAAAAAGTCCTCTTCATGCTCTCCCGTCGGGTTCTGCTGGCGCAGTATGCGACCAAACTGGAGCAGACCAAGGGAGCTTACGCAGTCGATTAAACAGGCTGGCGTCGCAAAAAATCCACCCTGCTGCGTTGCGCCGGTTTTTCAGGACCTCGACCTGTCTGATGCAGGTTTTCGCCCCTGAAAAACCTTTCATCCTCACTGTCTTTATGCCCGTCCCGCCTCCAAAAATTCAGCCATCAGTAAATTGGCGTAAAAAAATCGTTCTATATCTGTTTGACGTGTACGTAAAAGAAAGATATTATTAAGCCAATAATTGAAGAAATGGTGCGGTCAATCGCCGCCACACCCCGTCAATCGGTACCCGAAATTCCCACAGGTGTAAATGGAGGCAAAGGATGAGACAAATCAATCGGGCCGCTGTTCTCGGCTCAGGCGTCATGGGCGCAACTATCGCCGCTCATCTGGCCAATGCAGGGCTTGACGTGCTGTTACTTGCCATCGTTCCGCGTGAATTGACCGCAACGGAAGAGGGGGCAGGACTGACGTTGGAGAGTCCGCAGGTTCGCAACCGGATCGGGGTCTACGCCATCTATAACGGGATGCAACATATGGTCGAGACGGGATTGAGTGTTGAGGATGTTGATATGGTCGCCGGACCGGCAACCGCGCGTCCCCAAAGTGCTGTTTTCAAGACCGCTGACCTGGTCGGCATCGATACCCTGGCACATGTCGGCAACAATGCGTACGAACTTTTGACCGATGATGAGGAACGCGATATTTTCAGGGTTCCTGAATTTGTTACCGCCATGATTGCTACCGGTCAAGACCCTGTTCCTGATCCTCTCCGGTGCAGCGGTGCAGAAGTTCATGGACAAGTTGGCTGATCAGCAGGAAATACTCCTCACCGCCGCCGATATCTCGATGCAGATCTTTGCCCTCGAAAGTGCCGTTCTACGAGCTGAGAAAGGTTACCCGGCAGCCAGTGAGGCAAAACGTGAATGGCTTCAGGCCGCAGTCAAGGTATGTGCCTTCAGCGCCACTGAAATTATCAGCACCGCCGCAAAGAAGGGGGCCTGCTATGTTGAAGAAGGGGACACCCTGACGATGATCCTCAGTGGTATCCGCCGTTTTGCCAAGTACGATGCGCGAGGTCTGTTGCAGGCCAAGCACACCCTGGCAAATGCGGCCCTGGAATCGGAAAAATATCTGTTTTAGGGGCGTGGGAAGATCCTTCAGGGCGCCGTTTAGCCGGTCATCGGCGTAAAAAATCCGCGCAAAAAGGTTGACTCAGCGCAGAAGTTACTATATATAAGATAAAATAACAATAATGTGATTGTTAAACAGACGATTCACGCTCTCGTTGAAAGGAAGAACCAAATGGAAGCTCATCATTACGATCACGCAGTCCCGTGCCGATGCGGCGGTCAGGCAAAAATTTTTGGTCCCAGCGGCTACGCGCCAGGCAGTCAATGGGGCGTTTACTGCTCAAATGACGATTGTGAAAAGATGGCAACCGGAGCAAGTATCGAGCAGAGCATCGAAGCCTGGAACGAAGAGCAGATGTTTCCGGTCTACTGAAAAACAGCATAAAAACAGTGAAGAAACGGGCGACCTTATGGTCGCCTTTTCTTTTTACCTTGCATGGTATGCCGGTGAAGAAGATAAGCGACAGACGCTGTAATACTCTGATAATACGGCACAAAAATTGAGAATGACTGATGACGAAAGACTAAACCACTGTGCAAATGGAAGATCCGTCCGGGTTCAACCTGGCCCTGGCAGGAGTGCTGGACCGCCTCCGCTGACCTGCCGGGGGAAATTTCAATGCTGCCTGGACGATCCCGACCGGGCAGCGAATGGGCAGGGGGAATGCCTGGCTGCCTGCTTCTGGCCGAGGCCGAACTCTGTTTTTCAGCGCACCACCGACTGTTCGCACCCCGTACCGATTCAGAGTGCGCTGTCGGTCCGTATGCGCAGGAAGACCGGGAACTTTGGTAAGCCTGAAGCGTAGCGGCCATAATATTTGAACGTGACCAGGCTGCCGACCGGCGGCGGGTTGTTGCGTTGCTCGTCACTGAAACCGGTGCCGATTCTGAAAGCAGCGCCGTTCTTTTCTTCCACCAGCAGCGCCCCCAGACGACCGGCGTTGCGCCCCTGACCGGGAAGGTGTGCGACAACCTTCGCTTCGGCATCCAGACAGGTTTTAACTTTGAGGATTTCGGCGCTGCGCCCGCCACGGTAAAGGCTGTCGGGCCGCCGCACGATGAGACCTTCCCCGCCGATATTTTCCAGCCGCTGCAGCTCCATCTGCACCTGTGCCCGATCACGCACCGGAATCTGTTCTATCACAAAGGCATAGTCCGTGGGATGCTCTGCCAACCAGGAGCGTGCTTGTTCAATCCGCTGGCTAAAGCCGCCCGCAGCGTCCGGAAGATCGAAAATTCCCAGTTTCAGCCCCAGCCAGCCCCCATGCGCTTGCTGGCTGCTGACAATCGAAACCGTCTGCTCAAAGGTCCCCCTCCCGCCCCAGAGTTCGCCCTCAACGGCAAAGGGGGGCAGGTTGCGGGTAAATTCTGCAGGCGGAAAAAATTTTCTGCCATTTTTCGACCAAAGCTGACGACCATCCCAGCGCGCCCGTACCCCGTCAAGTTTTTCACTCATCAACCACCCCCGAAGATCACTGTCGCCTGGGTCGGTCTGGGGCAGCATCGGCTCGAAAGCCTGCGCCAGAGTGGCGCTCAACACTAACAGCAACAGACTGAACAGCACCCGGTTTATAAATTTTTTCGGATTTGATGTTGCAGCAACGAGCATGGGTGTTTCCCCTCACTGGTTCGTTGATGTCCCGGTTTTCGGAATTCGACCCGAGTTCAGAACAGGGTGCAAGTATTTTTGCAATCCTGGACAATCAACAGCGTGCCTGCTTCTGACATTATTGCGGACCAATCACTCATCGATTTTGGTGACAACTTGAGAATTCATCGCTGCTTTTCCAGAGAACCTTTTACCAGGGATAAATTCGAGTTTGCATTGGAAGCGGTTTTCAGAGCTTCAGGCGTAATAAACATCACGGGTCATAACGTGCTTCTCAAGACTGAAGCAACAGGGGTTGCGGTTGTGCAGTAGAACGATCATTCCTCTTCGGCAATCGGCTTGCGCAGGTGCACCGGCACTGTCGGTTTGCGCAGGCGCATGTTGAGCAGTTCGACGCCGATGGAGAAGGCCATGGAGAAGTAGATGTAGCCTTTGGGGATGTGGAAGCCGAGTCCGTCGGCGATGAGGGTGACGCCGATGAGGATGAGGAAACTTAGGGCGAGCATCTTGAAGGTCGGGTGGGTGTCGACAAACTCGCCAATACTTTTGGCGGCGACCATCATTACCAGCACCGCCGTGACGACGGCGGTGATCATCACCCAGAGATCGCGGGCAAGACCAACGGCGGTGATGACTGAATCGAGAGAGAAGATGATGTCGAGCAGGGCGATCTGCATCAGCGTAATGCCGAAACCGGCGGCGGTGGATGGCGGTGCGTTAGCGGTCGATCCTTCGAGGCTGCTGTGAATTTCATGGGTGCTTTTAAAGAGCAAAAACAGGCCGCCGCCGATCAGGATCAGGTCGCGACCGGAGACGTTATGCTCAACAACGGCGAACAACGGTGCGGTTAGCCCCATCACCCAGGTCAACGACAGTAACAACAGGATGCGGGTCAGCATCGCCAGACCAAGGCCGATGAAACGGGCTTTTTGGCGTTGCGCTTCCGGCAGGCGGCCGACGAGGATGGAGATGAAGACGATGTTGTCGATGCCGAGAACAATTTCCAGGGCAGTCAGGGTCAGCAGGGCCAACAATATTTCAGCGGTAAACAGTTCGGGCATGTTGTCAGCTCCTTCGGGGAATAGCATCGGCGCGGCAAAAGGATTCCTGCCTCTCTTGGCTGTTGATCAGTGCGACAGCAGGTGCTCACCAAGAATCTTTATTCCGATCAGACACAACAGGATTCCGCCGCCAATCTCCACCGGCTTGCCGAACTTGCCGCCGATCCGGCGTCCCAACAGCAGGCCGATGACGGTTAATCCTCCGGCGGTGATGCCGATGACAAACGCCGGAAACCAGATCGAGACGCCGATCAGCGCCAGTGACAGGCCGACGGCGAGGGCGTCGATGCTGGTGGCGACGGAGAGCATGACGAGCGACATACCGCGGGTCGGGTCGCGCGGGTCGACCTCTTCAGCGTCTGCAGTCAGTGCTTCGCGAATCATCCGCACGCCGATCAGGGTCAGCAGGCCGAAGGCGATCCAGTGGTCATAGGCGGCGATGATGTCCTTGACCGTCAGCCCTGCCGCCCAGCCGATGATCGGCATCAGCGCCTGAAACAGGCCGAAATGAAAGCCGAGGCGAAAGTGGTGGCGACCGGTCAGCTGCGGCAGAATCAGACCGACGCCGAGGGCGACGGCGAAAGCGTCCATGGCCAGCGCCACGGCAATGACGGCGAGGGTGACGAGGTCCATCAGGCGTAGTTCTCAATTCTGGCTGAAAGTTGTTGATACAGCGTCCCGCGGTGCAGGGCGCCCCCCTGCCAGCGGGCAATCGGGAGCAGGCCGACCAGACTGTTGCAGATAAACGCCTCCTCCGCACCAGCCAGTGCAGCGACGCTGATAGCGTTTTCGACGCAGGGAATATCCAACTCGGCGGCAGCGCGCAGCACTTGGGCACGGACGATGCCGGCCAGCACCAGTTCGCCGGGGGGCGGGGTGATCAGCGTCTCGTTGTGAACGATAAAGAGGTTGCTGGTGGCACCTTCGAGCACATGTCCTGTTTGCGTTACAAAGAGCGCTTCAAACGCTCCCCGACGGCGCGCGTGGTGCAGGGCGTAGAGGCAGTCCTGATAATTGCCGCGTTTCATCTGCGGCAGCGGTGCCAGCGGGTTGACGCGGCGGTTGGGGGCGGCAATACAGTCGACACCAAGCTGACATTCCGCACTGAAGTCCGTGGTCGTTTCACTGGCGGTGATCACCACGCGTCCGCTGGTTACCGGCGGTCGGAGCGGGCCGTGATAATCGCCGCGTGACAAGGTCAGCCGCAACCTCCCGGCCCTGGTGCCGAAGCGCTCCAGCACGGCGTCGAGAGTTGTCTTGATCAGTGCGTGCGGACAGGAAAATTCACAAAGCTGCGCGGCATGGTACAGCCGCTCAAGATGCTCGCGGCGAAAATGCAGGCGACCGTCACCGATGGCGATGGTTTCAAAAAGGGTGTCGCCGTAGAGAAAACCGCCGTCGCTGACCGGTATTCGCGCCTCGGCTTGGGTTACAAAGTTGCCATCGATAGTGACGATCATGGTGTCTCCCCACGGAGAGATAATTGCATCGCCCGTCCTTTGGCCAGACATTCGTCCCATTCGCGCTGCGGGTCGGAATCGGCGACGATTCCGGCACCGACCTGATAGCTGAGCTGGTCAGCGGTTTGTTGAAAGGTACGGATCAGAATATTCAGGTCGATGCGCCCGTTGGCACCGATATATCCGGCGCTGCCGGTATAGACGCCGCGTCCCGCCGGTTCCAGCTCCTCGATAATCTCCATGCAGCGTTTTTTGGGGACGCCGGTGATCGTCCCGCCGGGGAAAGTCGCGTGCAGCAGGTCAAACGGCCCGCAATCGGGGCGCAGTTCGCCGCGCACATTTGAGACGATGTGGGTGACATGCGAGTAGCGCTCCAGCGTCATCAGCTCATCGACTGCGACGCTGCCGGTGCGGCAGACCTTGCCGAGATCGTTGCGTTCCAGGTCGACGAGCATCACATGCTCGGCACATTCCTTGGCATTCCCGAGCAGTTCCACGCCGAGGCGGAGATCCTCGGGCGGGGTGTAGCCGCGTGGCCGCGTTCCGGCGATCGGTCGGGTTTCAGCAACCCCGTCGTGCAGCGAGACCAGTCGTTCAGGAGAGGATGAGATAATTGTCACCTGCGGAGTTTGCAGGTAGCACGCAAAGGGGGATGGATTGATCGAGCGCAAGGCGCGATAAAGATCGGTCGGGGTAGCGATCGGCGGGCCGCTAAAACGGCATGATAAATTGGCCTGATAAATATCCCCGGCGGCAATATAATCGCGCGCGCGGCGGACACTGTCGGCGTAGATGGTGGCAGATATCAGCGGTTGCAAGGGGGGGTGGTTCACCGCTGTTGCCGGTCGCGACGGCGCTGCTACGGCAGCACGAATGCGTCTTTTAAGTGCATCAAGATCAACCTGCGGGTCGAGACTGGTCAGATGCAGCCGCTTTTCAAGGTGGTCGTAACAGGCGACAGTCTCCACCCACGACAGCCACAGCCGCGGCAGGGATAGATCGCGTTCGGCGTGCAATGGCAGAACTTCAATATCGCGGGACAGGTCGTAACCGAAGTAGCCGAAGAACCCGCCGCAAAACGGAGGCAGCCCCGGCCGGTCGGGAATCGCACGGGCGGTGAGAATTTCCGCCAAGCGCCCGAAGACATCCCCCGCCAGCTGCTCTGTGCGGCCGTTCTCTTGCCGGAGCAGGCCGCTGTCGGTGAGCGTAAATGTGTCGCGGATTTGCAGCGGAACGATACTGTAGCGACCGATCCGGTTGTGCGGCGGGCAACTTTCCAGGAAACCGGGACCATGCGGATTCAACTTCAGATACAAATCAAGGGGGTCACAGTGACCGAGATTGAAGCTACGCTGCATCGTCTGTACAATCCGTTGTCTCGCAGGGTGAACCGTTTTGAAAAAGACGCACGCGGCGGGCAATTCCCGTATCCGCTCTGCCCGGATAAAGTTACCTTTTAATCGTCATGAACAGACCGGCGACGACACAGGACGCAGCGCCGATATACATCATCATCACTTTGTCAGTCGGTGATCCGGTCAACGTTTTGGACAGCTGTCCACTGAGTGAACCAGCTAATTGGTACCCCCAGAAAGCGATGCCGACGCCGATGACCAGAAGAACGATGCCGATCAGTTTGTTGTTACCCGATTTTACTGCCATGATTTTTCTCCCGGAAAGAATAGTTTGCATTGCATGAATCGGTCAGTCATTCTATGGCTTGCTGTAACGCTTGTCAATTCGGTTGACGTTGGCGTAATTAGCGTAACCAGGAACTTCAGATAGTGTGCTTCCAACGGAAAATGACGATGAACTGGCAAGTGTATATCATTCTCTGCGTGGATGATTCCCTTTACACCGGGATCACCACCGACGTTGACCGGCGCTTTGCCGAGCATGCCGTCGGCACCGGGGCAAAATATTTTCGCGGTCGAACACCGCTGCGGGTGGTTTACCGGGAGGATGGTCACGACCGAAGGACTGCCGCGCGTCGCGAAGCGGAGATCAAGAGGTTGCGCCCGGACGATAAACGGCGGTTAATTGCGTCGCCGTGTAACCTGGTCAAAGGTGCCTTGGAGGTGTAGCTTCTGCTCCAGACGGCAACCGGCGCGGCTGTCATTGCCGCGCCGGTTGCCGGTCCCTGTGCATCAATATTGTTTATTCTGTCTCGACACCACTCAACGCATCCAGCTCATCTTCTGCCAGCAGCTTGTTGACATCGAGCAGAATCTTCACTTCGTCTCCGACCTTGCCCATCCCCTGCACATAGCGCCCGCGTTCATTCCCGGAGCGTGGCGGCGGTTCGATCTGACTGTCGGGGATGTCGCTGACTTCGTTCATCCGGTCGACCACCAACCCCATCGCGCGACCGTCGATATCGACGACGACGATGCAGGTGCGATCGTCATAGTCACGTCCGGGCAGGTTGAAGCGGATGCGCACATCCATCACCGGAATGACCTTGCCGCGCAGGTTGATCACCCCTTTGAGAAACTCGGGCATGTCGGGGATTTCGGTGATGCGCTGCATGCCGATGATCTCGGTGACATATTTGATTTCGATGCCGTAATCTTCTTTGGCGAGTTTGAAGGTGAGGTATTTCCCCTTCTGGGTATCTTCTTCCTCCTCACTCGCGTCAAAGAGTTCAAAGTCGGGCTTTTGCGCTTTGCTCATGGCGACCTCCTTAGTATTTGCCGAATTCGTTGTCGTCCAGAGCGATGACCGGTTTGGTGCCGGACGCCGGTGCGCTGGTGTTCCAGTGCAGGGCGATCTGCTGTTTCTTCCCGCTGCCGGTGGGAGCGGCGGCGTAGGCGGAAAGACCCTGTTGCTTGAGCTTGAATCGTGACAGCATCTGCCGTAGTTCAGCGGCTTGGCCGGAGAGTTCTTCGGCGGCGGCGGCGCTTTCTTCAGCGTTGGCGGTGTTCTGCTGGGTGACCTGATCGATCTGCCCAAGCCCTTGCGAGATCTGCGAGATCCCCTGCGCCTGTTCGTTGCTGGCGGCGGCAATTTCAGCGACCAGATCGGTGACCTTGACGACGCTTTGCGAAATCTCGCTTAAGGCTTCGGCGGTCTGCTCAGCGATCTGCGCGCCGTTGGCGGTCTTGGCAACGGAGCCTTCGATCAGTTCGGCGGTCTCCCGCGCGGCGGTGGCGCTGCGCGCCGCGAGGTTGCGCACCTCTTCGGCGACGACGGCGAAGCCTTTGCCGTGCTGCCCGGCGCGGGCCGCTTCGACGGCAGCGTTGAGCGCCAGCAGGTTGGTCTGAAAGGCGATCTCGTCGATGGTCTTGATGATGCGCGAAATGCTTTTGCCGGAGGCATTGATGTCGTTCATCGCCGCGACCATCTCCTGCATCTGGTGATTGCCGCGTTCGGCGGAAGCTTTGGTCTCGCCGGAAAGGGTGTTGGCCTGTCCGGCATTCTCGGCGTTCTGCTTGGTCTGGCTACCCATCTCGGTCATCGAGCTGGTGACTTCTTCCAGCGAGCTGGCCTGCTCGGCGGCTCCTTGCGAAAGGGACTGACTCGAATCGGAAACCTGCGCACTCCCCGAGGCGATCTGCTCGGCAGCCACATGGACCTGGCCGAGAATGCCATTGAGATCCTGCCCCAGCTTCTGCAATGCGCCGCGCAGGCTGTCGCGCTCATCTCGGGGGGTGACCTCAAAGGTCAGATCGCCGTCGGCGAGGCGTTGCAGGGGATGGACCACTTCGTTTTCAAGGCTGTCGGCAAAGGCGTCCATGGTGGCCCCCATCTGGCCGATCTCATCGGAGCGATTGAGGTTGAGACGCATGCCGAGGCGACCGCGTTCCATCTCGCGGATCATGACAACCAGTTGTTGGACCGGACCTTGAATACCGCGAGCGATAATCAGCGCGAGAATGATGCCGAGGGGCAGGGCGACGAGAAGAATGATCAGCACGCCGACGCGTGTGGTTGAGGCTTCGGCGAGCATCTCTTCGTCGCTCATGATATTGGCGGTCGTTGTGTCCATAACTTCCTTGAGCAGTTTCTGGATTTCTATCAGACTCGGCGCGGTTTCGCTCGCGTAAACCTGGCGGGCCGCAGTGACCCCGGCAATCAACTCGTCAGCGCGTTGCTGAAGCTGCTCAATCACCTTCCGGGTGCTGCTGAGCGCGGGGATAGTCTGGTCACGGAATAATTGTTGGGCACGTTCGTAATTGGTTCCCGCTTGCTCAATGACGATTGCGGAGTCGTGGAGCTGCCGGTGGGGTTCCTTGATTTGTTCGAGCAGACTGGCAAGTTGCGCATCTGTGTTGCTCAACTCTTTACCTTTTTCGCCGTAGATAAATTTCCCCAGACCACAAAGATGATCATCCGTTTGTATGCCGATGCGCGCTTTTTTCAAAAGCAGGTAATCATAGATATTATTGACCCAAATGAGGTGATCGACCTCTTTCTGGGCGAGAAAGGTGCTGATTGCCGGGTCAATGGCGCGGTTGAGTTTTTCAATCTTGATTGCCGAAGCGTGCAGTTGCTTATGCGGTTCTTCGATCCGCTCCAGCGTACCGCGCAGTTCGGGGATTAATTGCTGCGCCCTGGTACGTTCCTCGCCGTAATACCACTGGCCGAAGCCGCATTTGTGCTCATCCGTTTCAATGTCCAGTTTGGTAACGTGTTCGTCGTTGAGAAAATCGTTGAGTTTTTTTAACCAGTTGAGATGGTCGACCTCACGCTGGGCAATCATCCCGCGTAGCTGATTGCCGGCAATCACCTGCCCGGCATCGTCAACAATATTGTTGACCCCAAAAAATGACCACGCACCGATGGCACTCATCAATAGCAGCAGTGAACCGAAACCGGCGGTGAACTTTAGTCCCAGACGCAAATCTTTCCAAACCATAAAATTCTCCTTTGGCGCTTGAAGCCTGTGCGTTGATGTGACCATCTGAAGCGATGGACTTGCTGGCGCGAAAAATTATCTATTGAAACACTCTACTTCCCGGTTGAAAAACAGCAGATTGCTGTAAGTTTCTGATAACTTTAGTTCTTTGATATAGCTGTTCCGTTTTCGATGTGAATTCGTCTCACCGATGTAAGGTGACCCCTCTCTACTCTTTCCTGGAGGGGGCTATGAATTCAGGGCAAACGGTGTTCCGACAATTATTGCAGTTTCTGCCACGACACGATTTCAATCTGTGTGTCCGTCGGTATCAAGGCGATTACAAGGCCAGAAGCTTTGCGACCTTTGAACTTTTTCTGTGTCTGGTCTACGCACACATAGCTGGTCGTGAAAACTTCCGCAATATTGGAACCTGCCTGAACTCTCATCGGGAGAAGCTGTCTCCCCTTGGCTTGCGTGGGGCTGTTTCACGCTCCACGCTCCACTTTGGCCGATGCCAACAAACGCAAGGATTAGCGCATCGTCCAGGCCTTTGGCCTGGTTCTGATTCGGATCGCCCAAAAACCCTATCAACAATTTTACCGTGTCAGCGACCACCGTTGCCGAAATTGACAAACAACGCTGGCAGGTCGAACTGTTTTTTAAGTGGATCAAAGGCCACCTGCGGATCAAGTCGTTTTATGACACATCTACCAACGCCGCAAAAAGCCTGATATGGGGCGCCTTGAGCATTGCTGATGCGGTATAGCAATGAACGTTCCAGATATTGATACATCGGATTTAAATTATCCAACAGTGTGATTCGTGTGACGTAACCGGCTGACTTATAATGATAATCTCTTGTGCAATTTTTAATTGCGGAGTTCAATAACAAGTGCAGAGTTCCCGTGGATTGTAATAAGTTCAACGTTTTACGGTTGTCTGGTTCATCTGCACTGTCACAGTTATGTGCCATCGGTGTGACATATGTGCTCATCGGGATGTTGATGAATGCTTGACCGGGCCAGTGATTTGGGCGATATTCAGAAAAAATTCGAAAGGTGAACCGATTATGCTTAAACATCTGGTGTTTTTTAAATTTAATGACACGGTCAGTGAAAGCGACATTTGCGGCCTGCAACAAAGCCTCAGTGCCCTGCCTGGTGTTATCGAGGAAATTCGCGCGTTTGAAGTCGGGCGCGATATCGTTCGTTCCGAGCGCTCGTACGATCTGGCGCTGGTTTCAGCTTTTGCCGACCGCGACGCCTTGCATCGTTATCAGCTGCATCCCGCCCATCAAGCAGTCATCGTCAAAGTCAAGCAGCTGTGCAGCAGCGTCGTCGCGGTTGACTACGCGTGCTGAGCTGGCCTTCTGCGGAACAAGTGGCGGCATGACAATTCTTCTGGTCGATGAATCGAAATTTTTTCTGACCATTGAAGCGCAAATGCTCAAGAATACTCCGTGCAAGCTGATTGAGGCGGGAGGGGTGGAAGAGATGTTTGCGGTTTGTCGGCAGCAGCGCCCGGAACTGATCTATCTCGCGGCAAGCCTCACTGCGGTTGACGGGATTGAAGGATGCCGACGGCTGAAGGCTGATGCGCAGCTGCGGTCGATTCCGGTCGTGCTGATTTGCGAACCCGGCAAGCCGGAGCAGCTGGCGACGGCACAGGCGGCCGGGTGTGACGCCACGCTGGCCAAACCCCTTGACCGGAACAGTTTTCTCGATGTCGGCAGTCGTTTTGTCGCGCAGATTCGTGAACCGCGCCGGTCTTGTCTCTTTGAGGTTGACTACCGTTGGCGTGATTTACATCTGTGCGGAAAATGTCTTGATATTAACAGTGGTGGATTATTTTTGCAGGGGCCGGATGCAGTTACGGCAGGAGACATGCTCAGTATCGAATTTTCATTACCGAAAGACGGCGGCGCCCCGATTGGCTGTTCGGCGCAGGTGGCCTGGGTTAACCTGCGCGAAAAACCGTTAAAAGCACACTATCCTCTTGGTTTCGGTATAAAATTTACAAATATAACGCCGCACGATATGAAGCGTATCCGTGCTTTCCTGAAAGGGTGATACGCCGTTGTTGCCATCTAATTCTTTTTTGCGAGTGCCTCTTGCTTGATTTCCGGCAAGAATTTAATAGAAATAGTGACGATGGCGAATCAGTCGGCTGAGGCTTTCGGAACACATGATTTTTGCGTTGAGACAACCAACGCGCTGGCAGATGCCGACACATTCAGAAAAATCCGCCTTGCGGCTGGTAAAGATCGCGACCAGATCCGCCCCGCAGGAGCAGGTGTCGTAGACAGGCAGCGGTTCCAGACAGGTCGGACAGCAGATCTTGATCAGTTCGTCGGCAACATAATTGAAGTTGAAAAAAGTACGACTCAGGTCGCCAATGACCGGACTGAGCGTCAGCTGCCCCTTCGACAGGCTGCTGACAAGTTTAAGTGAAATCCCCTTGTAATCACCGAATTTTGACAGATTATCGATCAGGCTGTGTTTATTGTGACAGAAACACTCGGTGATCACGCGCGGTTCCGGAGCGCCCTTTTCCCCGGGGTTTTTCACTGGTGCACCGGTTTTATCGCTACTCTTTTTCAGTAATCCCATCGCTCACAGCCTCCTCTGGACGCCTCAAACAGAACGTGAAATCAGCCTCTACATGATAACATGATCTGCCACTAATGCTAGCAGCCTGTCGGACTATCCATGAGCCGGCTGCAAATCCGGCTGTTTGGCCCATATTTCAGCTCCTTTTTGGTCCATAGCTACGGCTATGCACCTGCAAATGAGCTAAAATCTGTTCTCAAATATCCAAATTTTCGCTTCGGTCCGTATAGTCCGACAGGCTGCTAGAAAATTCTTAAATATTGCGATGTTACAAAAAATAATTTTACTCGGAATAAAACCGGGGAAGGCTGATGGCAGATTCTGTGATCAAACGGGTTTTTGGATGGGTGCGGAAACTGGACAGCTCAGTCCCCGGCACAGCAGTGATTGGGTCAACAGTCCGGCGATTTTTTTGTCCTGATCCAGCACAACGAGGTGACGAAACTCTTCACGAGCCATCAGCTTAACCGCCTCGCGTGGAGATGCGGTTGTGGCAATGGTGGTCACCGGAATGCTCATGATGTCATCAACCCGCGTCGACCATAATTCCGGTTTTTCGGTCACCAGCCAAACCAGATCACGCTCGGTAATGATGCCCAGCGGCTCGTTGTTTTTCTGAATAACAACACAACTGAAATCATGCTCTGCCATTTCGTGCAGAACGCGCATGACGGAGGTGCCACGCTCAACAGTATAGACTGTTTTCGTCATAACCTTACTGACCGTGTCTGTCCCGAAGAAACAATCGTCATTAAAAACTACTTTAAGCAGGTCCGTCAACGACAGCATGCCAACCACATGGCAACCGTCATCGGAAACGACGAGGTGACGAATTTTATTATTACGCATGATTGCCAGAGCATCGCCCGGCGCCCGGTGTTGCTCAATGGTCAACACCGGTTGACTCATCAGGTCTCGCACCTCAAGCTTGCGTCCCGCAAGGATTTTGTCAGTGGCACGCAGGATATCTCGCTCGGTCAGGATCCCCACCGGAGTTTCACTCAAAAAAACGGGCACGCAACTGATTTTTTCATCACGCATCAGTTTCAGAACATCGAAAATCGGCGCATCGGGGACGACACCGCGAATATTGGTCGACAACAATTCATGGATTTGATGATGTGGCATTTTGCAAAAAAATTCCCGGAAAATTAGGTGGCGACAATGTTTATATAACAACGTTTTATTATTTGTCGTGTATAGTCCAGGATTATGACCGAGTCAACAGAAATATCACAAACTGCTCATAGGTGGTTTTTTGTAACAATTATGTTTTTTTAAAACTTGAATTCAGCTGTCACTTGCAATAAATTATCCTGCAAGTCGCCTTGTCAAATCATTACGCTCTCGCAAAAACTCATGGGATGGCTAAGCAAAAATTTCGTCCTACAAGGCCTGGTGGTTTTTCGGGGGCGAAGACCTACATCAGGTAGGTCGAGGTTCTGGATAATCAGTGTAACGCAGCAGGGCGGACTTTTTGCGACGCCATCAAATCATTACGCTATTCCTTTTGATCAGGGGGGTCATTTATGCAGCGAGCCAGATTTATTCGTCACGATGGACAAGAGATATTCGTGCTCGATTGCAGTGGTTGCGAGCCGCACGAAATAGAGCAGATTATTGACGAATGTGCCCGCCAGGTGAGAGCGCGCCCGGAAAAATCTGTGTTGACGATGACGATCGCCGGGGGCGCATCGTTTGACGGCAAAACCATTGAACGCATGAAAGAGTTGACGCAAGTGAATGCGCCCTACGTCAGAGCGGCAGCGGTGGTCGGCATTACCGGCCTGTACCGGGTGGTGCTCAATGCCGTGGTGATGTTCAGTCGGCGGAAATTTCACCTCTGCGACTCTGTCGAGGAAGCAAAGGCCTATTTGGCCAGCCAGTAAATTCGGGCGATGAAAAGCACTGCTTCCCTGGTGCCACCCCCCCCCACCCAAAAATGGAGTTTTAGCACCAGGGAAGGCGCCAGACAAAAGGACAAGAACTATCTCCGCCCGAAGCACGGTTCGCAATCAGCCCTTTTCTCGGGGCCGCGCCGCCCCTTTTTCCCCTCTTTCATCTTTGGTCGTAATTTTTTCGCCAGATCACGTTGTTCCGGAGTCAGGAGCGCATTAAGTGCGTGCCGAGTGCCGGCATGTGACACCATCAGCTCAATCCGTTGTTGCGCTTTTTCTGCGGCAACGGCACGGATTGCCTCTTCGTCGAAGGTGTCACCTTCGGTCAGAGTGCGCAATTTGTCGCGGTTTGCCGCCAGCTGCCGGTGGATATCGCGATTCGCATCCCGTTCCTTTGCAACGATCTGTTCAACCTCGGCGCGTTGTGCATCAGTCAAGTCCAGAACCTCGGCGAGGCGTTCAAAGCGCTGACCGGGGCCACGATCATTAAAGTTTTCGTCATCGATCGGCCTGTCGCAACCATCTTCACCGTGTTCAGCAGAATCGGCCTGCGCCGGAGACAGCGACGCAAAAGCCAAAAAACTGAACGCAACAACGAGCAATAACGCGGACCAGGGACGTACCAAAAAACGCTTGTTCATGTGAAGTCTCCTTTTGGCTTCGGGGATTGTTTATTTCCGTTTCATCAGCATACCCTGCCTCGGGGAAAATTGCTGTAAAGTTGCCGACCATAAGCGTAAAGTTTTGTTAAGCTGAAGCCGTCCCCTTTACGTTTCTTTACCGCACTTTCTGGCCGGATCGGTTAGTATGGGGAGCAACCGGAGAAGGTAAAAATGCTCAACAATCTACTGATAATCGATGACGATCACGAGCTCTGCGGCCTGCTGCGCGACTATCTGAGCGCCGAAGGGTTCAGCGTTGACGCGTGCCACAGCGGTCCCCTCGGTGTACGTCAGGCGCTGGAAAAATCATATGCGTTGATTATTCTTGATGTGATGTTGCCGGAGCTGAACGGTTTTGACGTGTTGCGGCGCATTCGTGAGAAATTGCACGTTCCGGTATTGATGCTCACCGCGCGGGGTGATGATATTGATCGCATTGTCGGACTGGAACTCGGTGCCGACGACTATCTGGCAAAACCGTTCAACCCTCGCGAACTGTTGGCCCGTATTCGCGCCATCCAGCGGCGGGCGGCGGGTGGCACCCCCCCTTTGTCGCCGACGCAGCTGTTGATTGTTGACGACATCTGTCTGGATCGCGCCACCCGCACGGTTCGGCGCAACCGACTTGAACTGTCACTCACCTCGGTAGAATTTGATTTGCTCGGCGAGTTGCTGGAGCACGCCGGAACGGTAGTAACGCGGGAGATGTTGACACGCAAAGTTCTCAATCGAGAGCTGAATCCTTTTGATCGCAGCGTCGATGTTCACGTCAGCAGCTTACGCAAAAAACTCGCGCGTCACGCCGACGGCAGAGAACGGATCCAGGCGATTCGTGGCAGCGGTTATCAGTATACCCGCTGCCACCAAACGCTCCCGGATCAGCCGTAAAAGCCCCGCCCATGCGCTCACTCTTCCTGAAAATATTCCTTTACTTCTGGCTGGCGATGACCCTGATCGGGGCAATCGGTATTTTGATCGCCCTTAACAGTGACCCCAACGCCATGCTTAATTTCCGGCAAGAGCAATTGTCGGCGGCTGGACAGACCTTGATCGACAGCTACCGGACAGAGGGAGTCAAGGCTCTTCACGACCAGCATCGGCGGGCACGCGATGAAAATCTGCCGCGCATGCTGCTGCTCAGTCGGGATGGGAAAAACCTGCTCCCCGGACGAACCCTGCCGCGCCATTTAGAGCAACTTGCCAGCAGAGCCATCGATCAGGGCGGCCCGGTGACTGATCGGGGACCGAGGGGAGCATGGGTTGTCATGCCGGTGGATAATTATCTGCTGGCCGCAGAACTCCCGCGCCGATCACGACTTGAACACCTGCTCAACCCCCGGCGGTTGGGCATACGCTTGTTGATTGCTTTTCTGGTCGCAGGTGGCGTCTGCTGGATGCTGGCGCGCTCGCTGACTGCACCATTAAGACGCTTGCGCGAAGCAACCAGAGAGATCGCTGCCGGGCAGTTGCAAACCCGCGTTGCCCCGGAGCTGAGAAAATGGGGGGGGGAAACCGGTGACCTGGCGATCGATTTCGATCACATGACCGAGCGCGTCGCAACACTGCTCAACAATCAGCAACGATTGTTGCGTGACATTTCGCATGAACTCCGTTCCCCCCTGGCGCGCCTCAACGTCGCCCTCGAACTGGCCCGTCGGCAAACCGCGGAGCTGGCGATTGCGCCGTTGAACCGGATCGAACTTGAAGCGGAACGCCTCAACATAATGATCGGACAACTGCTCACCCTGACGCAACTGGAAAGCGGTCAGGGGATTGGTCGGACAGAACCGGTTGCACTCGACATCCTGCTCGGTGAAATCGTTGCCGACGCGGCTTTCGAGGGACAGCACCTGACGCTCGATTGCAAAGCAGAACCGGCAACCGTCAACGGTTCGCTGGAGCTCCTCAGACAAGCACTGGAGAATATCGTGCGCAATGCTCTGCACCATGCCCCGGCGGGCAGTGAAGTTACAGTGCAACTGAAAGTCCGGCAAACGGATATCCACATCAGCATTCGCGATCAGGGGCCTGGTGTTCCCCCCGCCGCCCTGGGACGACTTTTT
Organism: Desulfuromonadaceae bacterium; assembly: GCA_019429445.1. NCBI lineage: Bacteria > Pseudomonadati > Thermodesulfobacteriota > Desulfuromonadia > Desulfuromonadales > Desulfuromonadaceae > Desulfuromonadaceae bacterium. The sequence continues at coordinate 8,717 of JAHYIW010000008.1, read as the reverse complement.
GATCCATTCTATCGGGTTGAGGAGGATCGCGCCCGACGCAGCGGCGGAAGTGGCATCGGCCTGGCGATCACGGAGCGCGCCGTAAAACTTCACGGCGGAAGCGTGACCGCGGAAAACATCCCCGGTGGGGGTTTTGAGGTGGTAGTCCTTCTTCCCCGTGCCTGACAATGAGCTGGTTTGCAAGGGAATTCCTTCGCGTGTCAGCCTCCTTGACGTAGCACAAATTGTTGGCTCCTGCCCGGCAAAAGATGATTATTAAGGTCTTGAATGTTCGTTGTGGAGGTGATATAAGGAACGTTCAATAATCAATCCATAAGGAGACCAGCATGCTGGGCCCGCAATCTTCATTCGTCATGTATGACGAAGAGCTCCAAAGAATTAATATCGTCATTGAACGATTGTTACGTGAAGCAAACGCCAAGGTTATTTTTCTGGTCGACAAGAACGGCCAGATGATTTCCGGCGTGGGTGAAACTGAACACCTCGACACCACCAGTCTGGCTTCTTTGACTGCAGGAAATATCGCGGCGACCGGGGGACTGGCAAAACTGATCGGTGAAAAGGAATTCTCGATCCTCTTTCACGAAGGAGAAAAAGACAATCTCCATATTTCGATCGTTGCACAGCGAGTGATTCTTGTCGTCATTTTTGATCAGCGCAGCTCACTCGGGCTGGTTCGTTTGCGGGTTCGCAAAGCAAGTGATGAATTGACCACGATTTTTGAAGATCTTGCTAAAAAGACTGCGGAAATTCAGGCATCTGGTGGGCACAACAGTCCCTTTGCCGAAATCACTGACGACGATATCGACAGTCTTTTCAGTTGACGGGGTAGAGCATGTCTTTCATCAATTACGCCTCACGCGAAATCAATTGCAAGATTGTTTATTACGGTCCTGGTCTGTGCGGTAAAACAACCAACCTTCAGCACATCTACCAAATGACCGATCCGGATGCCAAGGGGAAGATGATTTCTCTCGCGACCGAGACCGAACGGACCCTGTTCTTTGATTTCTTGCCGTTGGCGCTCGGTGAAATACGTGGATTTAAAACCCGATTTCACCTCTACACTGTTCCTGGTCAGGTTTTTTACGACGCTTCGCGAAAACTGATCCTCAAGGGGGTTGACGGCGTTGTTTTCGTCGCCGATGCGCAGGAAGAGCGACTTGACGCCAATATCGAGAGCATGGAAAACCTCAAGGTCAACCTGGAGGAGCAGGGGTATCAGCTTGAGAACCTGCCGTTCGTCATTCAATACAACAAATACGATCTGCCCAACGTCACACCCATCGAAGAATTACGCGAGCTGCTTAACCCGAACGGTGTCCCCGAATTCAAAGGGTGTGCAGTGACGGGTGAAGGGGTATTTGAAACGCTCAAGGAAGTTGCCAAACTGATTCTGATGGAACTTAAAAAAGGCGGTTAAAAAAGCTTGACACCACAAAGTGAATCTCCTATATTCCCTCCCTGTAAAATCTATTCCCTGATAGCTCAGTCGGTAGAGCAGCGGACTGTTAATCCGCGTGTCGTTGGTTCGAGTCCAACTCGGGGAGCCAAATATAAAAAGGAGTTAGCTTAATTGCTGACTCCTTTTTTATTTCACTTGAAGCAATTCCTTCATTTCTATCATTTCAGTGACTTAGAGGTTCGAGTCTAAGTCGGTCTAAAATTTATTAGCCGATCGCCACCTGCCTCAAGTTTTTGATGTCGCGCAATGGCGGCGCGCCGAACATGCGATTGTATTCTCGACTCTTCTGATCCGTTTTTTGTGGGAATCAACAGGCGGGCACTCAAGTCCCGCCTTGACATTCTTGGCTATTTGGCTATATTGCCAAATACTGAAAGGACATTCCTTATGGACCCAAACCGGAAAAACCACCTTGGCGCCCGCGCCCGGGTGCTGAAAGCCATGGCTCATCCGACCCGCCTCTTCATCATTGAGGAGCTGGAAAAGGAAGAACGCTGCGTCTGTGACCTGACCGAACAGATCGGGGCGGATGTTTCAACCGTTTCGAAACATCTCTCGGTTCTCAAGAAGGCGGGAATCGTCATCGACGACAAACGCGGGAACCAGGTCTTTTACCGCCTGCGTGTCCCCTGCATACTGAATTTTTTCGGTTGCGTGGAATCGGTGCTGGAATCGAGCGCCCGTGATCAGGCGGCATTGCTCAACGCTGTTTGTAAATAATTTTTTTTGCCTTACTATTTGGCGATGCAACCAAACAGTTTTCGTGGAGAAGTTTCATGATCTGGAAAAATGAGTGGAAACCTTTGCTGGGGATCATGGTTGTTTTCGTCACCTTCTATTATCTGCCGCTGGATTGGTTGCAGGAATCTCAGCGAGTCGAGAATGCTCTCTGGGAAGCGCTCCATTTGGCCACATGGTATGCCCAGGAACATGTTCTTCTCTGTCTGGTACCGGCTTTTTTTATTGCCGGTGCGGTCGGGGTTTTCGTCAGCCAGGCGGCGGTAATGAAATACCTTGGCCCGAAGGCGAACAAGCTGCTGGCTTACGGGGTCGCCGCGGTGTCGGGCAGCATTCTGGCGGTTTGTTCGTGCACCATCCTGCCATTGTTCGCCGGGATCTACCGCATGGGCGCAGGACTTGGCCCGGCGAGCGCATTCCTCTACTCCGGCCCGGCGATCAATATCCTCGCGATTGTTCTGACCGCCACCGTTCTCGGGCCTGAGATGGGGATCGCGCGTGCGGTTGGTGCGGTCAGTTTTTCGATCATCATCGGCCTGCTTATGCATCTGTTCTTCCGTAAGGAAGAGTTGGCCAAGGTCGCGGCGGCCGCAGCGATGCCGGAGCCGGAAGTGAAGCGCCCGCTCTGGCAGAATGCGCTGTTCTTCGCGTCGATGGTCGGGATTCTGGTCTTTGCCAACTGGGGAAAACCGGCAGACCCAAGCGGTCTCTGGCAGACGATTTACACCTCGAAGTGGGTGATGACCGGACTGTTTGCCCTGGCCCTGGCCGTTATTCTGGTCCTCTGGTTCAAGGTCAACCCGTGGTGGATGGGGGGTGTTGCCGCGCCGCCCCTGATTCTGGCCCTGCTCTTGCCCAGCCATCCCGAAGTGGCTTTTGTGGCGGCGACTATCGGCTTGACCGTTCTGCTGACATTCAGCCACGATGCTGACGGCGAATTGGAAGAGTGGTTCGATACCAGTTGGGATTTCGCTAAAAAGATCCTGCCGCTGCTGCTCTGGGGGGTGCTGATTGCCGGTGCCCTGCTCGGCAGACCCGACCACGAAGCACTGATCCCCTCGGGGTGGATTGCCGGACTGGTCGGCGGCAACTCCCTGTCGGCCAACCTGTTCGCTTCGGCGGTCGGTGCGTTCATGTATTTCGCCACCCTGACCGAGGTGCCGATCCTGCAAGGGCTCATCGGCGCTGGCATGGGCAAGGGCCCGGCGCTGGCGCTGCTACTCGCCGGTCCGGCGCTGAGTCTGCCGAACATGCTGGTCATCCGCAGCGTGATGGGGACGAAAAAGACGGTGGTTTTCGTTGTCCTGGTCATCGTCATGGCGACGATATCGGGGGTGATCTATGGCGCACTATTTTAGCCCGTAGGGGCGCCCCTTGCGGGTGCCCTGGGAAAACGTTCCGGGCAGGCGCAAGGCCTGCCCCGACAAATTCGACCCGAATCGAAGGAGGAAACGCATGAAAAAGATTCAGATTCTCGGCACCGGTTGTGCCAAATGTCAGAAGTTGGCGGAAAACACCAAACAGGCCGCCGACAACCTTGGACTTGATTATGAGCTGGAGAAGATCACCGAAATCAGCCAGATCATGGAATTTGGGATCATGACCACGCCCGGACTGGCGGTCGACGGCAAGGTGCTGATCGTTGGTAAGGTGCCAGGCCCTGCCGACATTGAAAAGCTGCTGAGGTAAGCGATGAAATTATTGTCGATCAATGCAATCGCTCTGTTGCTGCTGTTGTCGACCACCCACGCCTTCGCCGGAAACCTGCCCAAACTGGTCGATGTCGGCGCTGACAAGTGCATCCCCTGCATCAAAATGGCGCCGATTCTGGATCAGCTGCGAGAGGATTTCCGTGGCCAAATGGACGTGGTCTTCGTCGATGTCTGGAAGCAGCGCGAAGATGCCGCCAGCTATGGCGTGCGGATGATCCCGACACAGATTTTTTATGCGGCTGACGGCAGCGAGCTGTTCCGCCACACCGGGTTCTTCAGTCGCGCGGAGATTCTCGCTAAATGGCAGGAGTTGGGCTTCAAGTTCGGCACGCGCAAACCATGATCGAAACACTGATGGGTCAATTGAGCCAGGCGGTCTCCGGCGCACCGCTGGTCGCCCTGGCGGCAGCGGTCGGCTGGGGGGTGCTGAGCATCCTCCTCTCGCCATGCCATCTGGCGAGCATCCCGTTGATCGTCGGTTTTATCGATGAGCAGGGGCAGATGAGTAGCCGACGGGCGTTTGTTATCTCCAGCCTGTTTGCCGTCGGCATCCTGCTCTCGATTGCCCTGATCGGACTGCTCACCGCGCTGGCCGGGCGCATGCTCGGCGATCTCGGCCCCTGGGGGAACTGGCTGGTCGCGGGGATCTTTTTCCTCTTCGGCCTGCACCTCTGGGGGGTGATTCCCATCCCCTGGTCAGTACCGGGGCAGCTCGGCATGCAACGAAAAGGGCGGCTCGCCGCGCTGCTCCTCGGCCTGATTTTCGGCATCGCCCTGGGCCCCTGCACCTTCGCCTTTATGGGGCCGGTGATTGGCGTCGCCTTTGCCACGGCGAACGAAAGCCTGCTCTTCGCTACCAGCCTGATGCTCGCCTACGGGGTGGGACATTGCGCGGTGATCGTCTTTGCCGGGACTTTCACCGAAAAGGTTCAGCAGTATCTCAACTGGAACAAGAACTCACGCGGAGCGCTGGTTCTGAAGAAGGTCTGCGCCATGCTGGTCATCGCTGGTGGCATCTGGTTGATCTACACGGCAGTTTGAATCTTCATGAATCCAGGCCAGAATGATCCCCTTTGATGATTGATGTACTCGCAAAAACGAATTCATGTGCTTTGGCCTGTCACTTTATCCACGTTTGAACACAATCATTGAACCACATTCAAAGCGGCTTTTAAAGCTGACATATCGTTATTATTGCCTTTGTTTTCACTGATTATGAAGACTCCGAAGTGCTGTCGAAACCTAAACCGGCGGGTTTCGTCCCGCCAGCCGACATTCTTTTGCCCGGCAGCAAAAGGATGCAAAAGTGCCTGCGCTCGCAGCGGGCATGGTGGTCGCGTATCGCTGTGATTTTAATCAGGGGAGAACGAATGTCCAGATTTTACGGGTCTGCACCGGGACGGGGCCTTTCTTAAGCGGCCCCGTTGGCGTTGAAAATTGTTATAGCCGGGTTTCATGGCGGCTTCAATTCAGCACTCCCCGTTCACTACGAAGACGCCGACAGGCACGGGGCGAAAAGAACAGCCCCGTTAGACGCGGCAGATGTGCACCGACCGCGCCCCTCGTACACAGTTTCTTGAATTTCTCACTCTACGAACCCGACATGCTCCATGCAATGGCAGGCCCTTTTCTGCTTACTCTTTTGGGCCAGCAAAAGAGTGAGGCGGCAGCGGGCCGCGACCCGCGAAGTTGCTTTTAAGATTTCATTGAAGATTGAAACAAAAACCGGCGGGTTTCGTCCCGCCAGCCGACATCCAGAGACGCCAGCCTACGCCTCTCCCCTCTCAGAGCAACATTCCCCTTCGTCTCAAGAAATCAATACCCTTACTTCAAAGATCGACTTGCGACAATTGATGCAATGCGCTACAATTGCTGCAAGTTGATCGCAAAAAAAGGAGGTTCATATGTCTACAGCCAGTGTACGGCTTGACCAAGATTTAATTGAGAAAGCCACTATTATGGCAAAAGCGTTAAACCGTACAACGCCAAAGCAAATTGAGCACTGGGCTAAAATCGGTAAAATGATGGAAGATAATCCAGACCTGCCATATGAGTTCGTCAGACAGGCCATCATTGCAAAAGCCGAAAAAGAAGCCGGTAAGCTCGAGGAATACAACTTTGGCTAAAATTACCCAGGTCCTTCAAACACCAACCTTCAAAAAAGCGGTCAAGAAGCTCTACCAGAACCAAAAGAAGGATCTGGACAAGGCTGTTAAGGAGCTTATTGAAGATCCTCTTTTAGGTGAGCAGAAAAAGGGGGATTTGTCATTTCTGCGAGTTTACAAATTTAAAATGAATAAAAATCTCACCCTTCTCGGTTACAGTTACCAAGACGGAAAAATCACCCTTGAGTTAATGGCTATTGGTTCTCATGAAAATTTTTACCGAGATATCAAGAGCATTTACTGAACCCAACGTCGCTAATCAGGCGCGCGGTTTTTTGCGTCGGCTGAATTAGCCTTGTTATGTTTCTTTGACCATGCTAGAGTGTGTACAGTCTGAACCTAAATACACATAGGTGGCCTATGAGAACCAACATTGTTATTGATGATACGTTAATGGCTGATGCCCTCAAGGCCTCTGGGCTCAGCACAAAAAAAGAGGTAGTAGAACAAGGGCTTAAGCTTCTTGTACGACGAAGCCAACAGCAGGAAATTCGCAACCTGCGCGGCCGGATTAAATGGGAAGGCGATCTGGACGAAATGCGAGGCGGCAAATGATACTGGTCGATACCAGTGTTTGGATCGACTATCTTAATGGCGTTCTGAGCAAACATACCGACACGCTCGATTCCGGGATCGTCGAAGGAACTGTTGCTATGGGTGATCTGATTTTTCTCGAAATTCTTCAAGGCATACGGGACGACCGGGAGTACCGTAAGACTAAACAAACATTGATGATGCTGGACCGATTCCAGATGTTTGGCCAAGGCATGCCAGAGAAGTGTGCAGAGAACTACCGAGCGCTTCGCAAGAAGGGAATCACCATCCGCAAAACAATGGATGTCATCATCGCTACTTTCTGCATTGAGCGCCGGATGCCCCTGCTTTTCACAGACCGAGATTTCATTCCGTTTGTTGATCATCTGGGTCTGCTCTCAGCTCTACCGGAGACATAACACTGTTGATAAGTGAAAAATTCCCCCCTAATCTTTCCTATAGACTGGGCTGCTTTCTACTTACCACTCTATTAACAGTGAAAAAATAGAAACCAAAATCCATTTTTCATCCTTTTGATATTTTTCATGTTTTTTCATATTGACGACCAATCATGGCAAATCACCCTGGTATTTATCCGGGGTTGCCTGATTGCTTTAACGACAGCCCAAACAAAAAGAAATGGGACGTTGAACGTTAAGTTAGTTAGTTATTTAAGAGCGTCCCCCCTTCAAGAGCGTCCCCCCTTCACGGGTTAGGCTTACGCTGGCTGCGCGACGGGTTGAGGTTGTCCATTACTCTCTTGCGTGTCGACGAAAGCACGACGGAACTGAAGCGGGCTAGAGATGCCAGGGATTGGTGCTTGAGGAGTGCCTGCGCCAGAAACCACGATAGAGCCAAAATTAAAGATTCGACCAAGGATGCCTTGGTTGACCTGAATGCTTTCGATCTTATGGAGATTGATTTCTATTGTTGAGCGGCTAATCAAGCCAAACTTGGCGATAACTCGCTTGTTGGTGATTGCAAGCTCCGTTGTGAAATATTTGATTGCGGCGGCAATCCAGAACAGGAGGCCAAACCCGTATAACGCTAAAAATATTAGCCCGAGCAGCAGCAACGGCACAAGAGACCAGATACTGATCTTTCCCTGATGAACCACTTGCTCGCCTTTTGTCAGTGCGCCTTCAACGTAACTACCCATTTTTATTTCTCCTTGGTTGATGAAACGATTTGTGAAGCCTAACATTGTTGATAGATGGAAAATTTTCCACCTAATTCTTCCTATAGACTGGACTACTTTCTATTTACCACTCTATTAACAGTGAAAAATAGAAACCAAAATCCATTTTTTATTCTTTTGATATTTTCCATGTTTTCTCATATTGACGACCAATCATGGAAAATCACTCTGGTATTTGCCCGGGGTTGTCTGATTGCTTTAACAACATCCCCAACAAAAAAAACCGCCCATCGGTGCAGCCCGATAGAGCGGTTAGAAATACAATTTATGATCTCTGTCGAAAAGCTCTTGATTCATTTTGATTCCCCCTACCTGATTCCAAAAAATTAAAACATACCTTACGCTTATGCCCCTACCGTGTCAACAAACGTTCACACCTCTATTGCTTCGGTGGCAAAACAGTTCCGGGGTGAATCGTTACCCGCGCCTTATCATCTTAACAGCTGCTTTTACCAGAATCATCTGCTCCGGCGGCAAGCTTTTGCTCGGCCAGCTCGCGCAATTTATATTTTTGCACCTTGCCGCTGGCGGTCATCGGGAAGGCCTCGACAAAAAAGACATGTTTGGGGCGCTTGTACGAGGCGATGCGCGTCCGGGCGAAGTCCTGAACATCTTCTTCTCTCAGATCGGCGCCGGCTTTGCGAATCACAAACGCGGCGACCACCTCGCCGTATTTCTCATCCGGGAGACCGACCACCTGTGCGTCGAGCACCCCATCCAGAGTATACAAAAACTCTTCGATCTCACGCGGGTAGATATTCTCTCCGCCGCGGATGATCATGTCCTTGATCCGGCCGGTGATCCGGTAGTAGCCATCAGCGTCGACCACGGCCTGATCGCCTGAATGCAGCCAGCCGTCGGCATCGATTGCCTCGGCCGTCTGCTCAGGCATGTTGTAGTACCCC